>VGMK01000205.1 GCA_016866375.1 Bacteroidota bacterium | reverse complement strand
TGCATTCTTGTCTTTTATTGCAAAGCTATACCAAAGGTCTTTGTTTTCATTTACATAAGTTTCCTTGTAGTCAGGTGGCATAATGAATTTAAGTCCAATAGTGTCAATATACTTTTGGAATTCGTCCACCTTAACAATTTTTCCTTTGTCGTCAGAGATTGTAAATGCTGTTATTAAAACAGTCAATGCGAAAAGTCCGATAATTTTTATTTTCATAGTTGTCGTCTTTTAAAATGCCCATAACGGTTTGCGGCTTTGCGTACGGGCGGGTTTCGGAGCACAAAACTGTCAACCTGCACTACACTTGACACGAAGCACAAAGCTCCAAGTTTGCACATCACCCCGCCTGACGCAAAACCCGTGTTATGTGCTGCCCTTCCTTTATTCTTTAATGAGTTTGAAAGTCTGTCTATCATTGTCCTGTGCTATAGTCAAGAAGTAAATGCCACTCGTCAAACTTGAAAAGTTTTGTTGCTCGATATTGTTGCCCGACCAAATCATTTGTCCAAACAAATTTGTCAAAGAATAAAATTCTGAACCTTTTGCCCCTGAAATGTTTATACTGCTGTTGAAAGGATTAGGATACAATTTGATTTTATTGTCTGCTATTTGTGGATTTTCAACTCCAACTGTTGTTCCGCAAGGATCAGCAAAAAAATCAAGTGTTGCCGCATTGTAATCACTGTAAAAACTATGTTCTGCATTCGATGCTCCAATTTGAGAAACCATACCTGTTATTCCTGAATTGACAAAACTGACGATTGTCGGATAAGCACTTGGGTTAGCCAAAACATTGGCTTCTATTACACTTGAGTTAAGTGCAAAACCGTTGGCGTCTATTTGATTGTTTACAACCAGCTCATTATACATTAAAATAGAATTTGCCAACGAAATTCCCGGCACTCTTGCAAATCTTTCTGGATAAATTGGCTGACGGTCATTTTCATATAAGTCATTACAAATTCCTCTTGTATCAAGTAAAGCAACATTAGCCAATGCTTGTTGAAGTCCAACAGGGTAATTGTAAGATGGATTGTCATCATATCTAGCAAGTCTATATGCAAATGGACTTGTTCTTACGTCAAAACCTGTATTTTGGGCTCTTGAGCAATAACCTACACCAGTAAAATTCCAAATGTAAGAATTTGCAGCAGAAAAGTTTGAACCTGCGCTCATACCTATTGAAAATCTCGGAGTGCCTGCGGTTATCCATCCTCGATTTATAAACTCTATCGCAATTTTCTTGATATTTCTATAATCGACATTGTTGATAGTATCAATCGGCTGTGTCATAAATCTTCGTCCACCATCCCCGTCAATATCTTGATTTAGGGTAACCTCTTCTGCATCCATTGAAACTATAGCATAACCTCTAGCAATAGCAGCATTGGTGAAACTTCTGTTTTCAACACCATAAATAAAGTTTTCGGCACTACCACCTGTTCCATGAAAAAGGTAAACAATACCTATAGGATTGGGCGGAAAATAGTAATAAACATTGAATGGATTGTTAAGCCCCTGCATCAGTTCATAAGTGATTGAATATGCTGGCATATTATCAATTACGGCTGTAACAGAAATGTTCTGATTTGGCATAGTCAAAGTTGTATGCCATTCTTTCGGTCGATGCAGAGAAGCTATATCTCCAGTCCATTGTCCGAATGTTTTTGTGCTGTCATATGCAACACTCCAAATGTGGACAGTGTCACCAGCTTGATAGGCTCCAGAACCGTAACCATTGTTTACTGTTAGATTAAATGTTTGGGCAAAAATGTTTGTTGTTAAAAACAATGCCTCGATTGCAAGAATTAAATTTTTCATTTTGTCTGTTTTAGGATTTGATTTGTTATTGAAAACACTGAATTAAAAAAGTTTTTAAAGGCTCTGTAATTGCCGTTTCATTCGGTGCGCCTATTGCTCTATTAATCCCGTTATGGTCATATTGACTTCCATCTACTACCGAAACATTTACTCCAATGGACTGCAACTTGTCTATAAAAGCTAATGAATTAGCGGTTTTCTTTGCTGAACCTCGTTTTGCAATAAAAAATCTTGGGTAAGTAGTTCCCGAAAATAAATGATTGATAGGTGAGGCTTCAAACAAAACCGCAGGGTCTATACCAAAGGCATTTCTATACAAATCTAAGTCCGCTTCTTCAATTCTTTGAGAAACATCATATCCTTCAGTGTCAATAGATGCTATACCTTTTATGGCACTTAAAGGAATACCTCTTACGGGTAAAAATAAATTACTTGTGCCAGTTAGAGAAACTAAATGCCCGCCTGCGCTATGTCCTAAAAGAACCATTTTTTCATTGATGCCTCCGTAGTTTTCAATACTGTCATAAATCCATTTTACAGCATCAGCAACATCATTATTGTGAGTTGGGTATCTAATGCTATT
The DNA here is from genome assembly GCA_016866375.1 of Bacteroidota bacterium. Classification (GTDB taxonomy): domain Bacteria; phylum Bacteroidota; class Bacteroidia; order Flavobacteriales_D; family Crocinitomicaceae; genus UBA952. The sequence goes on along the minus strand of VGMK01000205.1, from coordinate 667 downwards.
GGGGTCGCTTGAGCCAGGGTATGGGCTTAGACGATAATTAACACTCACGAAAATATATCCCATTTCAGAACAGAGATGCAATTTGTTATTAAGTCTTTGAGACTTGTCTCCCGTTCTCCAACCGCCACCGTGAACCCATACTACTACTGGTTTATTGGGGCTTGTGTCTCCAAAATGATAAATATCTAAACTTAACAGGTTGGGGTCAACGCCAGAAAGATTGTTATATTGAATAGTTTCAACTAAATAATTACTAGGCGAATTAGGATAATAATCTGGGTCTTCAAAATTTTCTTTACTACACCCAGCTAATCCAAGCACTATACTTATTATAATATACATACTTCTCATTTGTCCGTTATTTTCAAATTAGACGTTTTCATTGGCAAAAGGTTTAATAGGGTTGCACATAACTGTTTCGGGCTTTGCGTTGGTGGCGATTTTTAACACAAATGTTGATGCGGAGAACCAGACTTTGATTAACCACAAATGTGTCTGCGGAGTAATGAACCGCCACTTTTGCCAAACCCGTGTTAGCCACTGCCTCATTTAACAAGTGACATTAATTCTTATTGTTTAGGAATCTTAATGCCTCTTTGATCCAATCTTGTTTTTCGGTGAGGTAAATGGTCGGTTTAATGCCTATCCCATCAACACCTTCTCCGAT
>VGMK01000204.1 GCA_016866375.1 Bacteroidota bacterium | reverse complement strand
ATGAAATAAGTATGTTTATTATGAGTTAATCGATTGAATCAAACTATTTGGCAAGAAATTTCCGCACACGAAAAATAAATTATAAACTATTTTCTCCTTTTGTCGTAATTTTGAAGAACACAAATAAAACTTTACTCAAGTAAAATGAAAATTTTAATCACAGGAGGAGCCGGTTTTATCGGTAGTAACTTAGCCAAAAGACTAGTTAAAGAGGGACACACAGTCGTTGTTCTCGATTCATTATTGAGAGGAAATAAACTCGACAAATGGACCTTTTCAAAAATCACATTTGTAAAGGGAGATGTTCGAAGCAGGAAATTGGTAGATAAATGCTCCGAAGGCTGTGATGTTATTTTCCATTTCGCGGCAGTTTTAGGCGTTGATATTGTTGCTGATAATCCAGTGGAAACAATGGATGTTGAGGTGGTTGGCACCAGGAATGTTGTGGAAGCTGCCGAAAAAAATAATGTCAAATTTGTCTTGTACGCCTCAACAAGTGGAATTTATAGTCACTCAGCTATCGTAAAAAATGCATTAACTGAAGAAGTTCTCGTTGATCCGCGCACTTCCTATGCTATGGCTAAAAGGTACAATGAAATCTACTTAGCCTCTCATCACCAAGAGCGAAACTTGAATGTTATTTCTATTCGCTTTTTCAATGTTTACGGATGGAATCAAGATAACCGAATGGTCGTTCCGAGATTTTTCGAACAGGCCTTGGAAAACGAAGACATTACGGTTTTTGGTTCGGGGAATCAGACCAGAGATTTCACTTACATTGAAGATGTTGTTGAAGCATGTTCTCGTTTGGTAGGTATCGAAGGGTGTCACATTGTAAACATAGCAAATGAAGCTGAATGGTGTATTACCGACTTAGCAAATGAAATTAAATTCGTGACGGGTTCAAGGTCAAAACTCACCTACATTGAAGCTACAAAAAAACGTTACGACTACGAAGTTGAGCGTCGTGTGGGGAGTTCTGAGAAATTGTTTGAATTAACCAATTATAAACCTTTGACTAATTTGAAATCAGGATTAGAACAAATTTATCAAATTAAATACGCAGAAAAAATCAATGCTTAAAATGAGAGACCAAGCTATTTTTCAGTTAATCCAAGAAGAAAAAAATAGACAATTACACGGAATAGAACTTATCGCTTCGGAAAATTTCGTGAGTGAACAAGTAATGGAAGCCATGGGTAGCGTACTTACAAACAAATACGCTGAAGGCTTGCCAGGAAAAAGATATTACGGTGGTTGTCAGGTGGTTGATAAAGTAGAACAACTGGCTATAGATCGGCTTTGTGAATTATTTGGCGCAACATGGGCGAATGTTCAACCACATTCTGGAGCTCAAGCGAATGCCGCAGTTTTTCTAGCTTGCTTAAATCCTGGTGATAAAATCCTTGGTTTCGATTTATCACATGGAGGTCACCTTACACATGGTTCCCCTGTAAATTTCTCGGGAAAACTATATGTTCCTTTCTTCTATGGGGTATCCAAGGAGACCGGATTAATAGATTATGACCTCATGGAGGAAACGGCAAAACGCGAACGTCCGCAAATGATTATTTGTGGTGCTTCTGCCTATGCACGTGATTGGGATTACGCAAGAATTCGAAAGGTAGCTGATGAAATTGGAGCATTGGTTTTAGCAGATATTTCTCATCCCGCAGGCTTAATTGCAGCGAAATTATTGAATGATCCTTTGGAACATTGTCATATCGTTACGACCACGACACACAAAACGTTAAGAGGTCCTAGAGGCGGTGTTATTATGATGCGTCATAATTTTGACAATCCCTTCGGATTAAAATGGAACAATGGAAATTTAAAATCAATGGCAGCACTTTTAGATGCAGCCGTTTTTCCAGGAATTCAAGGCGGTCCATTGGAGCACGTAATTGCGGCAAAAGCTGTGGCTTTCGGCGAAGCACTGACAACCGAATACAAAACTTATATGACTCAAGTAAAACAAAATGCTTCATTAATGGCCGACGAATTTGTTAAATTGGGTTATCACATTATTTCTGGCGGTACCGAAAACCACAGTATGTTGATAGACCTTAGGTCTAAGGGAATTACCGGAAAAGATGCAGAAAATGCTCTGGTATTAGCAGATATTACGGTTAATAAAAACATGGTGCCTTATGATACTGAATCTCCGTTTGTTACTTCCGGAATAAGAGTTGGAACTCCCGCAATAACATCACGTGGCATTGATGAGTCCGATATCCCCACAATAGTTGGATTGATCGATGAAACTTTAATGAATCGAGAAAACACTGAAGCCATCACGAGTATAAGAAAAAAGGTAAATGAGCTGATGTCTCATAGGCCTTTATTTACATGGTAAATGGTTTTCAAACCTAAAAAAGATTGGTTTTTCCCTGTAGTACTTCTTTTCGTAGGTGTAATTTACAGCGCTGTAGCAGTTTTTATTTTTATTGAGCAAGAGGATCATTCGTCCATCTATGGGTTAGGATTAGTTTTCTTTCTATTAATGCTTTTATTTTTGGTCATACAAAAAACAACCTCCTACCGCATCGACAGTGAAAATAAGTTAATTTGTAAAATGCTTTTCTTAAAGAAAATAATTTCAATTTCTGAAATAAAATCAATTGAAGATTCAAATGGTCTATATGTGGGATGGAAAATGAACACCTCTTGGAAGTGTTTAGTTGTTAAATACAACAAATACGATGAACTTTTAATTTCACCTTCTGAAGAGTCAGAATTTATACAAGCACTCCTTAAATTAAACCCATTAATTCATGTCAAATCCACACCTTGAAACGCAAATTTTTGTAGACGAAAAAGTGAATGCTTTTAAATTTAAAAACGAATATTCACTATACAACGAATCCGGGGAAGTTATTGGATCTATTCATCAACTTCTGAGCACGTGGGAAAAAATCAGAAAATTGTTAGTGAGTCAAAAACTAACGCCATTCCAATACGAAATTAGGAATGCTCTAGGGGAAGTCATCGCCAAGATCAAAAAAGGTTGGACCTTTTGGCTTCCAAAAATTCAGTTGGTAATGAACGGGGCTGTAATCGGGGTAATTCACCAAAGATTTAAACTTATCAAGCCTAAATTTGAT
>VGMK01000203.1 GCA_016866375.1 Bacteroidota bacterium | reverse complement strand
CGAGTAAGCAATACATGAGCATCATCTTCGATATGGAAGGAAATGTTGCAAAAGATGTGTTCGAGTGTGCTAAGATGAAAGTAGGTTTCTCTGATGTGGATCGTTCCAATCAATTATGGATTCAACCGCTGGATTTAGACATGCCGTTTTAGTAGGTTACGGTATAAGTTTTTATTATAAAAATTTTAAACGGGAACGATTTTTCTTCAATTAAAGCTAAGTTTGATTTATTGAGAATTAATCCTGTACCTTAACTACAAATGGTTTCCTCTGTATACTTTAGTATTTGTCTAACCTCCTCCAGTGTTGGAGCCTCAGCATAAGTTCTAAGAACAGGTTCAGTTCCCGACGGACGAATCATTACCCAGCGATCATCGTCAAAAAAGTACTTAAATCCATCAGTTGTTTGCAATTCTTTAACCGTGTAAGGTCCAAAACTCTGGTATGCATCAGACTTGCAATTCGAAATAATGCGTTGCTTTAGATCTTCTGTAATATGTAAGTCATTGCGCTCAAACTTAAATTCTCCAACTATTTCGTATACTTCTTGAATTAACTCATCCAAGCTTTTTCCAGATTTAGCCATGAACTCCCAGATGATAAGACCCATCCAAATACCATCTCTTTCCGGAATATGTCCTTTCACAGCAATTCCGCCGGATTCTTCTCCACCAAGTAAAACATCTTCTTTTAGCATAATGGAGGCAATTTCTTTGAAGCCAATTTTTGTCGTGGTGTGCTCCAATCCATAATGCGCACACATCTTGTAAACTCTAGGTGTAACACTAAATGCAATGGCAACTTTACCAGTCATTTGCTTATATTTCACCATGTAGTGGATTAAAAGAAGAATAATGTGATGAGAATCTATGAATTCTCCCTTCCCATTGTAAAGACCTATTCTGTCTGCGTCACCATCGGTTGCCAATGCACAATCAAAATGATCATGTTGTTTCAGAAATTTCTCTAATTCCTGAAGATTTTTCGCAATAGGTTCTGGTGCTTGTCCATAAAACGATGGGTTGTGTTCACAATGTAATAATGTTGTATTCGGAAGTAGTTGAGGGACTACTCGTTGTCCAGCGCCATACATAGCATCGTAGACGAGTTTCAATCCTGATTGCTCGATTGCGTTTAAATCGAACGAATTTTGAACATGTTTTATATAATCTGATTCTATATCCAGAACCTCGACAAGTCCTTTTTCTATCGCACTTTGGATGGATACCTCTTCGTAATTAATGCCGCACGTTTCAGGGATTAATGCCTCCACTTCTGCAATGTGTTCTGATGCTAAAGGTCCTCCGAAATCTGCTTTAAGCTTGTAGCCATTGTATGTTGGTGGATTGTGACTTGCGGTTAAATCTACGCCAATTTGACAACCATATTTTTTTGATGCTAAAGAAATCATGGGAGTGGATACAAATCCGCGTGACATCTTAACAGGAATTCCTTGCTTAACAAATATTTTGACACAAGTTTCCATGAATAACTCACCTCCGAAACGACAATCATGGCCTACAAAAACTTTTGGCTGTCCGTAGTTGTTTTTCAACCAAATTCCTGTGGCTTCAGCCACACGAGCCACATTGTCAACAGTAAATTCCTTGGCAATGATTGCTCTCCAACCGTCGGTTCCAAACTTTATCGTTAAAGCCATTATTTTTTAAATTCGATAATTGTTTTTTTAATGATTGCAATGCACTCTGCTAATTGTTCGGTTGTAATGATTAAAGGTGGGGCAAATCGAATGATGTTTCCATGTGTTGGTTTTGCAAGAAGCCCATTGTTTTTAAGCGCCAAGCAAATATCCCAAGCGGTTGAACTTTCTGGGCTATCGTTCACCACAACGGCATTCAACAAGCCTTTTCCTCTAACCAAAGTAAGAAGATCACTTTGTGAAATTATTCTGTTCAACTCCTCTCTGAACATTTCGCCGAGCTTTCGCGCATTTTGAATGAGTTTTTCTTCATAAACAACCTCAAGCGCTGTGGTTGCTACTTTGGCAGCAATTGGATTTCCACCATAGGTTGAACCGTGTTGCCCAGGTTTAATGACCATCATAACTTCGTTGTCAGCTAACACGGCAGATACCGGGTAGATTCCACCAGAGAGTGCTTTACCCAAGATCAAGATGTCAGGTTTGATGTAAGATACTTGTCTCTCACATTTATTTTCACACGTACAATTTCCACAAACAGCTAATAAACTTCCAGTTCGCGCAATTCCTGTTTGTATTTCGTCTACAATAAAAAGCACCCCTTTGGATAAACAAAGAGCGTGTGCTTTCCTGATATAATCTTCTTCGGGTGTCAAAACACCGGCCTCTCCTTGGATTGGTTCAACTAGAAAACCTGCAACATCAGGTTGGTTTAATGCATTCCGCAATGCATCGAGATTGTTGTATGGAATGCTTATAAAACCCGGAGTATGTGGTCCAAAATTTTTAGCGGAACCTTCATCACTTGAAAAAGAAACAATGGTAGTGGTTCTACCGTGAAAATTTCCTTCACAGACAATAATTTTAGCTTGATTTTCAGCAATCCCTTTTACTTCATAAGCCCACTTTCTACAAAGTTTAATTGCGGTTTCAACTGCTTCAGCACCGGTATTCATAGGAAGAACCTTGTCGTAACCAAAATAGGAGGTGATGTAATGCTCGTATTCTCCTAACGCACTGTTGTAAAATGCCCTTGAGGTAAGGGCCAATTGCTCGGCTTGATGCACAAGTGCCTTTGTTATTTTTGGATGACAATGACCTTGATTTACAGCTGAATATGCTGATAAAAAATCGTAGTATTTTTTACCATCAACGTCCCAAAGGTAAACTCCCTCTCCTCTGTGCAGCACAACGGGTAATGGATGATAATTGTGAGCGCCATGCTGATTTTCTAATTCAATCAAACGTTTCGTTTTGCTCACTTCTCCGATTGTGGACATATTTAATGTTAAACCTTTCGAGGCAAAGATAGTAAATGCTCTCGGAAGTTTTTGAATATTTTGCCGCAGCGAATTTTAATTTCAATACCTTTGAAGTCAAAAAATTGAAAAATTAATATTTTAGTAAATTGTTGTGAAACGAGGCGTTTTTTCTTTGCTTACATTCCTTGCTGCTACATTAAATTTTTACAT
>VGMK01000202.1 GCA_016866375.1 Bacteroidota bacterium | reverse complement strand
AAATTCGGAAAATTGCAACGAATCAATTATTGAGTGATCGTTACCTCGAAAAAGCTGATTTTTTGCGTGTCGATTACTTCAATGTGGGATATAATTTTGGTAAGCTGGAAATATTTAATGACAAAGTAGGACTGAATGCAGCCTTTGTCGTTAATAATGTGTTTGTATTTACAAATTATTCGGGATTGGACCCTGAAATTGGTGGAGGGATAGATAACAATATTTATCCGAGACCGCGCATGTATTCATTGAATTTAACATTTGACTTCTAATAAAATAGGTTATGAAAAAAATACGTTTTTCTTCGATTTTGTTTGGTGCTGCTATCACATTAGCAGTTTCAACATCTTGCAAGAAACAACTGAATCAGTCTCCAAAGTATGGATTGAATGCCGAGGCAGTATACAGTGATCCAAATAACTATATCAATGTATTGGCAAAATTATACTCAGGCTTGTCCATGACTGGTTTATCAGGGCCCGCAGGTGCAGGAGATATTGCAGGAATGGATGAAGGTTTTTCTGCTTATGTTCGTGTGTTGTGGAATTTGCAGGAATTACCAACGGATGAAGCGGTTTGCGGTTGGTCTGACCCTGGAATCCCTGCGCTGAATAAGAGTGAATGGAATGCCGATGATGGCTGGATAAAAGGAATGTATTACCGAATTTATTATCAAATTGCTTTGTGCAATGAGTTTATTTGGCAATCGCGCGATGAAAAGTTAAACGAGAGAGGATTTTCACAAGCGGATAAAGATAAAATAAAAACATATAGAAACGAGGCGAGATTCTTACGCGCCTTAAGTTATTACCATGCATTGGATTTGTATGGGAACGTACCTTTTGTAGATGAAAATGACCGAGTAGGTGCATTTCAACCTGAAAGAATTGCGCGGCCAGAATTATTCTCATACATCGAAAGTGAACTGCTGGCGATTGAAGACGAATTACTCAATCCTGGAATCGCTCCCTACGGAAGAGCGAGTAAGTCGGCTGCACAAACCCTTCTTGCAAAATTATATTTGAATGCACAGGTATATACGGGGACTCCTCGCTATTCAGATTGCCAAACATTTTGTGAAAAAGTAATTAATTCTGGGGCACATCAATTAGATGATGTCTATCAAGATATCTTTTTAGCGGATAATCATACCTCTCCTGAAATTATCTTCCCTGTTGTTTACGACGGATTAGTCGCACAGGCTTACGGGGGAACAATTTACCTGGTAAATGGTGCAATAGGTGGGGCTATGATACCCGCAAATTATGGTGTAAATGGAAACTGGGGAGGACTACGTGTTACACCTCAATTTGTCGATAAGTTCCAAGATTCAACTTTAGATTCGCGATACCTATTTTTCACAACCAATCAAATTAAAGATTTTACTGAACCGGATCATTTGTCACAATTTAAATATGGATACGCTTTTCCAAAATTTAAAAACAAAACAAAAGCGGGACTTAACGGTTCAAACAATGCAAGTTCCCCATTCGTAGACATTGATTTTCCGATGTTCCGATTGGCTGATGTATACCTGATGCTAGCCGAGTCTGCCCTGAGACTTGGTGATCAGGGAACGGCACTGCAATATGTTAATTTAATTCGCACACGAGCCTATTACACAAGTGCCTTCAATGTTTCATCACTCACACTCGATGACATTTTAGATGAGAGGGCAAGAGAATTGAGTTGGGAGGCAACACGCAGAACCGATTTAATTCGTTTTGGAAAATTTTCAGGAGGGGATTACTTATGGGCATTTAAAGGCGGCGAAGTTGCTGGAATCTCATTGGCTGCATACAAAGAACTCTATCCGATTCCAAATGCAGACATCATTTTAAATCCTAATCTAGAACAAAATAGTGGTTATTAACTCTGCTATTTCGGGTATTGAAATAACTATGCTATCTTACGAATGAACGTTCCGACTAGCGTGGAAATAAAAGCCATTACAGTTAGAACGAGTGCGATTATCCCTATATAGTCCCCATATTTCGTATAAAACGTCAGCTCAGAGGAAAGCGTGATTTCTTGATCGATCGTTGCAGGTTCCCAATAACCTGTTTCTTGTGCAATCATTCCTGTAGGACTTATGAACCCACTTTTTCCTGTATTGGCCGAACGTACTACCCAACGGCGATTTTCAATGGCCCGAAGTCTAGCAAAGCTAAAATGCTGTTTATAGCCTGGAGAATCTCCCCACCAACCGTCATTGGTAATGATACAAATAGCCTCTGCACCTTTTGCACATTGTTCTGCAACAAATTCACCATAAATAGACTCGTAACATATTACTGGTGCTAATATGCCTTTGCTGCTATGAATTACCTTGGGCTCCTTCTCAATGCCAAGAGAACCGGAAGTTCCTCCATTATCCAAGGCAAAATCTTCTAGAAAAGGGAACCAACTTGCGAACGGAATCTTTTCAACCCCCAGTACGAGTTTTGATTTGTGTATGAGGTTTAATTTCGCGAAATTATTTAAAAATAAAGAGGTGTTGTAATTTTCAATATACCCATTGCCTTTTGGCAGGGGTTTGGATGCAGATGAAACTTTTTCTTCAAATACGTTAGACGTGGATGCCCCAACTAAAAATTCCGTTTGAGGCCAGTTTTTCTTTTCATGAATCATCATTTTAATGACATCGAACGAATCGATATACTCCTCCCAAATATCTGCACTCAACATTGTTTCTGGACCCATTACTAAGTCTATCTTTTTTGACTTGTAGGGAGTTATCATGGTGTAAAATTTCTCCAGCTGATCTTCTGGTGTATATGAGGCTGAGAATTTCTCATTATACGGATCGATATTTGGTTGAACCGAGAGAACATGCATTTTGTTCGTCTTGTCCTCCTCAAATGAACTTAAACGCAAATAGGAAATAACAATTGGTATTATAAGTAGCGTAATTGAACCCGCGGCAAGTGGAAGCACAGATTTCGGTTCATTGGTATTCTTCCATTTAAGAAATAACCTCAATAACAGAGCATTGATCAATAGTATCCAGAGACTTCCTCCTAGGACCCCTGTGAATTCATACCATTGAATCCAATTGGGTAATTCTGAAAAAATATTACCCATGGTCAGCCAAGGATGTGATAATTCCCAATTGTAATGACAGAACTCAAAGGCTACCCAAACTGTAGGA
>VGMK01000201.1 GCA_016866375.1 Bacteroidota bacterium | reverse complement strand
AATGCATATTTGTTTGGCGGAAAACACATCTTACACTATAAGGAAACACGCAACGAACTTTTAGGAAGTGATTTTTCATCAAAGCTCTCTCCATGGTTGGCGCTGGGTTGTATTTCACCTAAATTTATATATCATGAGGTTAAACGTTTTGAAGAGGAGGTTGAAGCTAATGAATCTACATATTGGCTAATTTTTGAATTATTGTGGCGCGACTTCTTTCGATTTTCATTTAAAAAACATCCATTAGATTACTATCAATTGCACGGGATTGTTGGAAGGTCGGAACGCACGCGAGACAATAATCCAGCACGAATACAGTCTTGGGTGAACGGTGAAACGAAAAATGCATTTGTTAATGCTGCAATGAAGGAATTAAAGTTGACCGGTTGGACTTCCAATCGCATGAGGCAAATTGTCGCTAGTTACTTTATTTATGACTTAGAGCAGGATTGGAGAATTGGTGCGGCATATTTCGAATCGCAGTTAATAGATTACGACGTTTCCTCCAATTGGGGGAATTGGGCATACATTGCTGGTGTTGGAAATGATCCCCGTGCAGGAAGAAAGTTTAACACGGAAAAGCAAGAGGAACAATACGACAAGGACAAACGTTTTCAACTCATATGGAACAAGATTTAGTTTGTCAATACAGCGATTTACCTTCTCCGTTGGCTTACGTATCACGTAAAAAGGAAGGGAAAAGTGAACTTTCCGCCAGTGACATTGATCGCATCATCGAGATGGCTTGGGAAGATCGAACGCCATTCGACGCCATAAAATTGCAATTTGGATTGAACGAACAAGCGGTGAGAAATTTAATGAGAAAAGAATTAAAAGCGAGTTCATATAAAAGGTGGCGCGCGCGCGTTGAGGCATGCAAAACTAAGCACATTCAGGGTAGATCTTTAGACATAAATAGATTTAAATGTTCCAGACAACGCAGTATTTCCAATAATAAAATCTCCAAAAGATGATTTGTTTTGATAAAACTGCCATTGAAACGCTCGGCAAAGTCTACAGACTCAACCTCATTAATTCATGCACAGGGTTCAAATCTGCTAATCTAATTGGCACTGCATCTAGAGAAGGAAAAACTAATCTTGCCGTTTTCTCAAGTATCACTCATTTGGGAAGTGACCCGGCTTTGATAGGATTTATACTTCGTCCAACAACTGTTCCGCGACACACTTATACCAATCTTAAGGATTTAGGTTATTTTTCGGTTAACGCCATTTCAGAGCGTTTCATCCGTTCAGCACATCAAACTTCCGCCAATTATCCTGAAGAAGTGAGTGAATTCGAAGCAACTGGAATCACTATTGAGTGGAAGCAAGGAATCCTCGTTCCGTTTGTTGAACTCAGTCCAGTTCAATTGTTATGCAAATACCTCAACGAATATACCATTCAAGAAAACGGAACACTTCATGTGATTGCCTCCATTGAAAAAGTTTATGTAAACGAAGCGATGCTCAGCGAAGATTACTGGATCCAACTTGATAAAGGAGGAGTTGTTAGTATTAATGGTTTAGATGGTTATGCAAAAACCGAATTAATTGAACGATTGCCATATGCGAGGGTGAACAAAGAGAATATTGCCATCTGAATTTAGGTTAAAACTTCGCTCCAATTGAGAAATAAATGGTTCGCCCATTGCCTGGCAATAAACCTGGTCCAGGGTATCCACCGGACCTTCGCGTTGCATACATTTCATTCGTGAGGTTATTCACTCCTAATTTCGCATTATACTTACCATTGATAAAGTAGGTGCATGTCACATCCAAGACCTTATATCCTTCAATTTTGCCTATGGTTGCCTTAGCGTTTGGTTTTTCTGTATTTAATGCGTCGGAATAAACTTCACCTACTTGGTTTAATTGAAAAGTGGCAGAAAAACGTTTGTATTTATAACTCAATCCAAAGCGGTTGATATTTCTTGGAGCATTCTCTATATAGTTGCCCGTAAAATCTTTTGTTGAATCCAAAAGTGAGGCAGGATCATCCCAACGTGTATACCTTGCATCAATCCAAGCAACATTCGCAAACAATTTAAGACTACCCAACTGAGAATTTTTAATCAAGGATAACACATCTAGTTCTACAAACGACTCAATTCCCTTGCTCACTGACGCTCCAATATTTGTTTTCAAATTTTTACCATTCACATTTATTGTACCTATTCGATTATCATAGAATAAATAGAAAGTCCCAATGTCAAAAATTATCGCATTTAAGACTGAACCTCTTATTCCGAAATCCATGGTGTATCCATTTGCATCTTGAAGCTTGTCATAAATTGAATCTGTTGTTGCAACCGGTGTTAATTCTGAGAATGTTACAGGTCTAAACGCCTGACTGAAATTTCCATAAAATGAAGTATTTTTCGAAATATTATATTCCGCTCCTAAGCCACCGAGTACAACATTTCTCGATTGATTCGCTACTCTTAGGGTATCGCCAATTTCGGGCTTGTCAATAAATCCTTTTGCTGATGATAAAATATATTCCACACGAGCTCCCGGAGTTATAGACAGTTTTTTTGTAAGCTGAAACATGTTCTCCACAAAAAATGCGGCGTTTTGGGTTCCATACTGCTGATCTTTTTTGTAATCGAAACTTCCATTTAGAGAACTTTGTTGCTGTACGATTGACATGTCAAAATCACTATTCACAGATCCAATTCCACCTTGTCTTCTGATGGTATTCCCATGATATAATCTAGACCCCACTGATAAGGCGGACTCTTGACCAAACAGTTTGTACAGATTCAGGTATCGTATTTCGGCACCTATATTATTATACCAATCGCGATCAATTTGACGCGGGTTGAAATAACTTCCATTCAACGAATCAGGCAAATTAATATCTTTCATAAATCCAACGCTGTTGCGCTGCGCATACGTATGGAAAATGCTCATCTTAAGTTTGTCCGTTTGATTGATTTGATAGTCAAAGTGTAATGCGGTTGAATTCCAAGGCGTAGAGAACCAATTTCTTGCGCGCACCGATTGCTGATGATTTTCGTTGAACATAGAATCCGTCAAGCCTCCTGGTTGCTGACTCAAATAATCCATGTGTGTGTATTCTAAAGTAGCGGATAATTTTGAACTGAATGCATAAGACAAAGATGCGTGCCCTGTGGTGGTTCTGTATCTACT
>VGMK01000200.1 GCA_016866375.1 Bacteroidota bacterium | reverse complement strand
AATTCGGTTTCCCTAATTCGTAATACGGTTTTCCAGGAGCAACCGGGTAAAATCCGAGACTTGATAAAACATACCAGGCAGACATTTGACCACAATCCTCGTTTCCTGAGAGTCCATCCGGTTTGTTAGAATACAATTCATTCAATATTCGATCAACATAAAGTTGTGTTTTGTAGGGCGAACTCGTGTAATTATATAAATATGCCATGTGGTGGGAAGGCTCATTCCCATGAGCATATTGTCCAATCAACCCTGTGATATCGGCTTGTTCTCTTCCTGAAAGCGAACTTGATGTAGAGAAAAGTCGGTCTAACCAAGCTTCCAACGAATCTTTTCCTCCTATGTGTTTAGTGAGCTCGTGAATTGCATGGGGGGTTGCCATCGAATATTGCCAACTATTCGCCTCTGTATAATTGAAATTTACTTCACTTGGGTCAAAAGGTCCGTACCATTGCGCACCTCGTTTTGCTCGCATAAATTTAGTGGTCTCATCAAATACATTCAGGAAATTAAACGAGCGCTTTCTGAATTCACTTTCAAGCACACTGTTTCCCATTTTCTTCGCCATTTCAGCGATGCAATAATCATCGTAGGCATATTCTAAGGTTCGTGAAACAGATTCAGGTTCTTGATCCGCAGCGATAAATCCTTGTTCACCAAAATACTTTTTACCAAATTCATCCATTTTTGCCGTAGCTACCATCGCCTCAAGCGCCAATGTGGTATCAAAATCCCGTATTCCTTTCAAATAAGCATCGGCAATTACAGAAACGCTGTGGTAACCAATCATACATTCTGTTTCATTCGCTGCCAATTCCCATACCGGTAAATCTTTTCCTTCCTTGTATTGGCGAAGAAATGTCTGAATAAAATCAGCTGTTCTTTTTTGTTGCGTCAAGGTAAATAGGGGATGGGTGGCTCGATAGGTGTCCCACAGGGAAAAGACGGTGTATTGTTGTTGACCTTTAGATAGATCATGCAAATAATTATCTCTCCCTCGGTATTTGTTACCGTGGATATCCGTGAACTGATTTGGCGCTAAATAGCTGTGATAAAGCGCTGTGTAAAAGATGGTAGCTTTTTCTTTGTCTTCCAAAGAGATTTTAATTTTCCCTAATTCAGCATTCCATTTTTTAGTTGTGATTGCTCGTATTTCATCTACATTCCAAGTAGTAATTTCAGAACTTAAATTCGTTTTAGCACCATCACAGCTTGTTGCAGAAATCCCCACTCTTAAAACGATTATGTCTTGATCTTTAGGAAATTCTAAGAGTAATTTATGTTGTCCATTCTTCGCAATGAACTTCGCTTTTTTGTAAGGCGTCGATGTTTCTAAATAAAAATAGAAATGTTGTTTTGTTGCCCAACCTTCGGAGATTCGATATCCTTGAATTGTTTTTTTATCAACGATTTCAAGTTTTGAATCGAGCAATTTATCGCGGTGATCTAAATCGATGAGCATGAAACGTTTTTCATTTTTGTTTTCGAAGGTGTACGTGTGAATTCCTGCTCTGTCTGTAGCTGCAATCTGTGCTTTGATTTTTGGATCCGCCAAATACACTTCGTAATAGCCAGGACTCGCTTTTTCGTTTGAGTGACTGAATTTCGATCCGTAGCCTTGCGGAGATAAATATCCAGGAGTGGTATTTGCTTTTTTAGATTGAGGAACGATTAATAAATCGCAGTAATCAGGAACGCCCGTGCCACTCAAATGCGTATGTGAAAAACCGTAAACAACAGAATCATCGTAGTGATAACCAGAACAGCCATCCCATCCTTCGTAGCGTGTGTCCGGACTAATCTGAATCATGCCAAATGGAGCAGAGGCACCGGGATACGTATGTCCGTGACCGCCCGTTCCAATAAAAGGATTTACGAAATTGGAAGGCGTAAATATTGGGGCAATATTTCTAGCCAAATTTAAATGTTTTCGAACTTTATCGCTAATTTTTGGAAGTTCTGGTACTTGAGCAAAAGCAGAAATAATAAGAAAGCTAAAAAAACAACTTAAGGTAGTTTTCATAATTCAAATCTTCTTTTGTTTAACCTGCGATATACAGTGTTTTTCATTATATAAAAATTCCAAACAATACATCCTTTATATTGCACGAGTGCATGTTCTTTTTGCGCTTTTATTTGTTTTCTCTTCTCAAGGTTTTTCGGTAAATTTTTATAGGTGTACATGTGTGCCTTAAAAACTGCCCAAAAAAGAGCAAGCTTCCCTGTACATAAAAACTTTAATGCTGCTAATCCGTCCAAGGCCATTCTTACAAAAAGCATCGGAAACAAGAGACCCTGATGGTTTTTTATAAGCATCGAGAGGTTATTTCTAAAATTTAAATAGGTTTTGAAAGGAAAAGCGTAGGGCATTGTACCTCCACCGAGGTGGTAAACCGTGCTTTTGGAGCAAAACATCAACTTAAATCCGGCAGATTGTGCCCTAAGACACCAATCAATTTCCTCCATATGCGCAAAAAAATCTGGGTCGAAGCCACCAATTTCAAAAAACTCTTTTGACCTTACCATCATTGCTGCACCCGAGGTCCAAGCAACCTCCATGGTCGTATCGTATTGAGAGTTATCGTCCTCTATTTCATCGAAAATTCTTCCGCGACAAAAAGGAAAATAGTACTTATCAATAAAACCGCCAGCTGCACCTGCATGTTCAAATTTAGATTTGTATGTGTAAGATAAAATTTTCGGTTGAACAGCAACTATTGATGGATTGTCTTTCAATAGATCGTGCATTGGTGCCAACCAAGCATTCGTGACTTCCACATCTGAATTGAGCAGCACAAAATAGGGGTGAGGCTCGATTATTTGGGATAAACCTTTATTATATCCGCCTGCAAAGCCTAAATTTAACTCATTTTGAATAATTCGGACTGTAGGGAAATTCTCCTTCAAAAAAGCTATAGAATTATCGGAACTCGCATTATCAATTACGTATATTGCGGAACCCTGACTATTTGCTGTAACTGAAGGTAAAAAAGTTTTTAAATGGTCGTGGCCATTGAAATTTAAGATTACGATTGCTATTTCACTTTCAAACATCAATATTGTCTGAAAAAATCCTGACTATTGTTACCTACACTCGGCGAAAGGTATTTGTTGGGATTATCAACGTCTCCTTGATTGGTATTTCGGGAGGACAA
>VGMK01000199.1 GCA_016866375.1 Bacteroidota bacterium | reverse complement strand
TTGGTTGCCTTTTTTAATTTTAAAATAGTTCAAATTACAGGTAAGTTTCTAATTTTACGCAAATAAATTTCATGCACGAGCAAAAATCAGCATTTTTGGTACTTGAGGACGGCACGGTATTTCAAGGCCTCGCAATAGGTAAAATAGGAACAACAGGAGGTGAAATCGCCTTTAATACCGGAATGACCGGTTACCAAGAGGTTTTTACCGATCCATCGTACCTTGGACAAATTCTTATAATGAATACTGCACACATTGGGAATTACGGAACTCATCCCTGTGAAATTGAATCAGATTCCATTAAAATAGCAGGTTTAGTTACTAAAAAGTTCTCTGACGGTTACTCGAGGCTCTCGGGAAATCAGTCACTCCAAGAGTTAATGCTTGTGAATGAAACCGTTGGTATCTCTGACATAGACACTCGCGCCTTAGTTAGGCACATTCGAAATAAAGGTGCAATGAATGCCATTATTTCCTCGGAAATAGAAGACATCGATATTTTGAAAAAAAAGGTAAAAGAAGTACCGTCCATGGAAGGTCTAGAATTATCTTCACGTGTTTCAACAAAATCAGTGTATGATGTTGCCAATGGGAATGAATCTGTTCGCGTTGCGTTAATTGATTTTGGTGTTAAAAAGAACATCATCCGATGCCTAGTAGAAAGAGGCTGTCATGTAAGAGTATTTCCCATGAATAGCTCTACTCAGGAAATGGAAGCATTTCAACCTCACGGCTATATGCTGTCAAATGGCCCTGGCGATCCATCCGTCATGCGCGACTCAATTGAACTCGTAAAAAAAATAGTTTCTCTCAATAAACCCGTATTCGGCATCTGTCTCGGGCACCAAATTTTAGGATTAAGTCAGGGTTTGTCAACCGTAAAAATGTTTAATGGCCATCGAGGGATAAATCATCCGATTAAAAACTTGAAAACTGGAAAAGGAGAAATTACCTCTCAAAATCATGGTTTTGTAATTTCACATGAGAGTATAAAAAAACAAAATGAAATCGAAGTTACTCACGTTCACTTGAACGATAACACCATTGCTGGAATCGCATTAAAAAATAAACCTATTTTTTCGGTGCAATATCATCCTGAGGCATCAGCAGGTCCTCATGATTCCCGTTATTTATTTGATCAATTTATTGAGAATATCAACCAATTCAAATCATAATTTATGAGTTTAATTGCGAAAGTACACGCACGTCAAATTTTAGATTCTCGAGGAAATCCAACAATAGAAGTTGATGTCGTAACATCTAATGGAATTTTAGGTAGAGCGGCAGTTCCTTCTGGTGCGTCTACAGGAATTCATGAAGCAGTAGAATTACGAGATGGAGACAAGTCGGTGTACCTCGGTAAGGGTGTATTAAAGGCAGTTCATCATGTCAATACAGTTATAAATGAGGCTTTGCATGGCATAGATGTATTTGAACAAAAGAAAATTGATCGTCTAATGTTGTCAATAGATGGAACTGCAAATAAATCCAAGCTCGGAGCAAATGCTATTTTAGGAACATCATTGGCCGTTGCAAGAGCTGCATCACAAGAATCAGGTTTGAGCTTGTACCAATATGTCGGAGGTGTAGGTGCTGTAACGATGCCTGTACCCATGATGAACATTCTAAATGGAGGTTCTCATGCTGATAATTTAATAGATATTCAAGAATTCATGGTAATGCCATTTGGTGCTACTAGTTTCTCAGAAGGATTGAGATGGGGTACAGAAGTTTTTCACCAATTAAAATCAGTGCTCAAAGCGAAAGGAATGTCAACGAATGTTGGAGACGAAGGAGGTTTTGCACCAAGTCTTGGTTCAAATGAGGAAGCGATTCAAGTAGTAATTGAAGCTGTTGAAAAAGCTGGATTTAAACCTGGGCATGATATGTATATTGCATTGGATGCCGCTTCTTCAGAGTTCTATAAAGCAGATCAAGGAATTTATCATTTTGAATCAACAGGTGATAAAATGACCTCTGAACAAATGGTGGCCTATTGGGCAGATTGGTGTAAAAAGTATCCAATTATTTCAATTGAAGATGGTTTAGCTGAAGACGACTGGAATGGTTGGAAATTAGCAACTAATTCTCTGGGAGATAAGGTTCAATTAGTTGGTGATGACTTGTTTGTAACTAATTCAGAGCGATTAGCACGTGGAATAAAAGAGGGTGTTGCGAATTCTATTTTGGTTAAAGTGAATCAAATTGGATCCTTAACTGAAACTATTGAAGCCGTTAACCTTGCTACGCAAAATGCATATTCTTCCGTAATGAGTCATAGAAGTGGTGAAACAGAAGACAGCACTATTGCTGATTTAGCAGTTGCATTAAATACAGGGCAAATAAAAACAGGTTCTGCTTCTCGTAGTGATCGAATGGCTAAGTACAACCAATTGTTGAGAATTGAAGAAGAGTTAGGTGATTCAGCCGTATATTTGGGAAAGGATTTTAAATTTATTATCTAATACCTTGTATAGGCGTGCAATTTAGTAAAAAGTACCTCTTGTTTTAGCGCAGTCTTTTTTGTTGAGCTTAACGAATAATGGAAGACAGAGTACAAATGAAATTGTTGAAAATGAAATTAGCATGAAACCAAGTACAGGGATGCGGATAGCGTTTAGGTATAAAGTATTTGTCTGTTTAATCTAAATTACTTCTGTCAAAATTTGCCAATAAATCGATTTAATTTAAGAGTTTACGCATTAATTCTCAATGAGTTTGATGAAATTTTGCTGTCAGACGAATGCAGAAATGGCTATTTCTTTACCAAGTTTCCCGGAGGCGGGGTTGAATATGGAGAAGGGATTATTGATGCCTTGAAAAGAGAATTATGTGAAGAACTTAATTTATCAATTGAGGAGGCAACATTTTTTTATGTGAGCGAATTCTTTCAGAAATCTGCCTTCAAACCCCAGGATCAGCTGATTTCGTTTTATTATTTAATTCATTTAAAGAAGGATAAATTTTCAACTCTACCTTATGAAATTCCGTTTGATGAAGAAGGTGAGAGGCAACGTTGGGTTCAACTGTCTGAACTGGTATTAGATAAGCTCACTTTTCCTATCGATAAAATTGCCCTTCAAAAACTGAGAAATTTTAATGAAAAGTCAATTTAATTACTCAAGACTTCTTAAAATTCTCGGCTACAATCAAATCCTTCGTCCCATGTGTCCAGGAGTAGAAACCTTCTCCCGATTTCACACCTTTTTT
>VGMK01000198.1 GCA_016866375.1 Bacteroidota bacterium | reverse complement strand
GAACATATGTTTCTCTTAAAAAATCAAAACTCAATTGGTTAATTTACCTTGGGCTTGCGTCAATTCACCCTCTGAACCATTTTTTATTGAAAAGAGGATTATTTGTACTTACGATGTTTGATTTGTACAAATTAAAATTAATGCTTCAAACAAATACGCAAAATTCATGATTCAATTTCTCAAGCGCCTTGATCTGTGCTCAGCAGTTCCAAGAGAACTTTAGAAGCAAAGAAATTAAAAAATATTTTTTTCTTGACGTGCTCAACTAGCCTTTATAATAAGTTAGGGGAGAGGATCATTTGGAAAAGTAGCAGTTTTATTTTGACAAAGTGTTTCGCAACCTTAAGAAAGTACCAAAATTTTATCTAACAGACTTTTTAATTTCAATTTCTCATGCTCCCAAATTTCACATTCGGCAGCCATGTGGCAATTTGATTTGTATTCGTCAAGTGTATTCGGATTCTCTATTAGAAAGTTTATCTTTTGCGCTATTTCCGTTGCCGATACAGTGTCTACGATGCATCCGATTTGGTACTTATCAATTATTTTTCTCAACTCAACAAGGTCGGAACTGAGGATTGGAATACCCGCTTGTATGTAATCAAATAGTTTATTCGGTAAGGAAAATTTATAATTATCGCTCAAAGGTTTGTCTAGGGTAAGACCTAGGTTGGCATTTGAAGTGAATTGCATCATTTCTGAATACGGCCT
Organism: Bacteroidota bacterium; assembly: GCA_016866375.1. GTDB lineage: Bacteria > Bacteroidota > Bacteroidia > Flavobacteriales_D > Crocinitomicaceae > UBA952. The sequence goes on along the minus strand of VGMK01000198.1, from coordinate 2,516 downwards.
TTTTTCAAAAAATTTGACGCGATCCTCTAACTTTTTTTGACAAACCATTTCTTTTGCCTGAGGAATCACATCCCCATTACCGACGACAACTAATAAGGCATTTTCAATATACTGCATTGCTTGCACGGCCTCCTCAAGCCCTCTAGCAACATTTAACCCAGAACCCTGCATGATTATTATAAACTTATCTGGGGGCAAACCTAATTGAGTTCTTGAAAGAATATCTTCTTTGTTCCATTTTGCAGGTACATTCCTAACAACCAGTAGAGGTTTATCATATTTAGTTTCGTAAATCTTAGCAATCGATTCATTAACAGTGACAATATGGTCCAATTTGGGAAAAATATAACTTTCAATTTTTATCCAAGTGTTTTTTGCGAATTTGCGATGTATTAATTCTGGGACTTCAGTGAATAGTTCGTGTGTGTCGTATATCAGTTTTGTTTTTGATTTGAGTTTAAAAGCCAAAAAATTTGCGGGCAAGGTGTCCAGGTCATTTGCGTAGAGAACATCTACTTTTTTTACTAATAAATAAAAAAAAAGGCGCATATTATATTCAGCATAAAAAAGAGGGCCTTTGTTAAAGAGAAGTCTAAACCTTTTCGTCTTCCATGGAAATTCACTTGGTAAGAGACTGTTTTTTCTGATTCTACCAACCAACAAAACCTCATGCCCTAATTCATGAATCAGGGAGCAGGTTCGTTTTACTCGATTATCCGTTGTTAGGTCATTCGTAACAGAGACTATTACTCTTCTCATGGTAGATTAACTGCAAATTTAACGTTTTGTTGTAAATTGTTTTTCAAACCAAGATTGAGTCTTATTTGAATCTTTTGCGTGTAGAAACTTTATTTCTTGTGGTCAATTTTTTTTCAAATGATGGATGCAATTTTAGTGATCCAACAAATGCCTTAGGTTTCTCTGTTTTTCCAAATACACTGCAAGATACAGACTAGATTTTTTTTAAAAACACTTTGTGATAAAAAAAACTTTCGTATTTTTGCAATCCCAAAACTGGATTTTGGGTGAAAAAGTCGCGTTCTTTTTTTTATGTACCAAGATTTGCCGATGTAGCTCAGCTGGCCAGAGCAGCTGATTTGTAATCAGCTGGTCGGGGGTTCGAATCCCTCCATCGGCTCGTAATGTTGGGGATGTCGCATAGTGGCTATTGCAGCAGACTGTAAATCTGTCACCGTTTGGTATCGTTGGTTCGAGTCCATCCATCCCCACAAGGCACCGTATTTAAGCGGGAGTAGCTCAGTTGGTAGAGCGTCAGCCTTCCAAGCTGAACGTCGCGAGTTCGAATCTCGTCTCCCGCTCTGAAATACTTAGGCCGGTGTAGCTCAGGGGTAGAGCGCTTCCTTGGTAAGGAAGAGGTCACGAGTTCAATTCTCGTCATTGGCTCAAGGAAAATGTATTTTGTCATTCACAAGCGTGTGAAGACGAATTTTAAAAAGTAAATTATTAACAAAGTAACAAATAAGAAAAATGGCTAAGGAAAATTTTGACCGCTCCAAACCGCACGTAAACATTGGTACTATTGGCCATGTTGACCACGGTAAAACAACTTTAACAGCTGCGATAACATCGGTATTATCTAAAAAAGGTTTTGCTGAGGTACGCGACTTCTCCTCGATTGATAATGCTCCAGAAGAGAAGGAAAGAGGTATTACGATTAATACGTCACATGTTGAGTATCAAACTGATAACCGTCACTACGCACACGTAGACTGTCCAGGTCACGCGGATTACGTAAAGAACATGGTAACAGGTGCCGCTCAAATGGATGGTGCAATTTTGGTTGTTGCCGCAACAGACGGCCCAATGCCTCAAACACGTGAACACATCCTACTTGGACGTCAGGTTGGTGTGCCAAGAATCGTTGTCTTTATGAATAAAGTAGACATGGTTGACGATGAAGAATTACTAGAACTTGTTGAAATGGAAATTCGTGAACTTTTAACTTTCTACAAGTATGACGGCGACAATGCCCCAGTAATTCAAGGTTCAGCTTTGGGTGCTTTGAACGGCGAGGACAAATGGGTAAAATCAGTGGAAGAATTGATGAACGCTGTCGATACCTACATCGAATTACCTCCGCGTGATATTGAAAAAGCTTTTCTTATGCCGGTTGAGGATGTATTCACAATCACTGGTCGTGGAACAGTTGCAACAGGACGTATAGAAACAGGAGTTATCAATTCTGGTGATTCAGTAGAAATCCTAGGAATGGGCGACACTAAATTGACTTCTACTGTAACCGGTGTGGAGATGTTCCGAAAAATCCTTGATAGAGGTGAAGCAGGGGATAATGTTGGTCTTCTTTTAAGAGGTATTGAAAAAACTCAAATAAAAAGAGGTATGGTAATTTGTAAGCCGGGATCAACTACACCACACATTGACTTTAAAGCAGAAATTTATGTTTTGAAGAAGGAAGAAGGTGGTCGTCATACCCCATTTCAAAATAAATACCGTCCGCAATTCTATTTCCGAACCACAGACGTAACTGGGGAAAT
>VGMK01000197.1 GCA_016866375.1 Bacteroidota bacterium | reverse complement strand
GCATCTACAGGATCTTCAAAATGGTCGTAGGACGGATGGGATAATTGCAAAACTTTAGCCTTTGGATTAGCAGCAAGTATATCTTTCTCAACCTGAGAGGAGAGGGCAATAAAAAGATCAAAATTATTCACAAACCACTTATTAAACAAGCGATCGAAAAAACGACTTTCATGCGGGATAAAATTATGAATAACAGCTACTTTCAAAGTATCTTTGGGAAGCCGTTTCACCCAAAAAACATACATTGGCGACATAAATGTCATCCAATAGTTAACCACGAAAATTTCAGGGTTTTCATTTTTAATTTTCCTCAGTGAGGTGAAGTATGTAAATGGATTAAACGTTGAAACTATTCTCTCATAATCTTTTGAAATGGAAAGATTCGTTACGAGTTGTGTTTTTCCTGGGAATAACCACCTAGGATATTGAGACTTAAAAGTAAATGCAACTGTATTAAAAGACTTTTCCAATTCTTTAAGAAGCCTTTGACTAAATTGTGCTATTCCTCCTCTGTAAGGCGGTAAAGCTGAAAAAAAAACAAGTTTTTGTTTTTTCAATATGCGAATCTATTTAATATCTGATAAAGTTAGGGTTCTTTGCGGTTTTTTAGACGGATTACACCAAAATTGAATGAACACGGTATTAATTTGTTTTTGAGCACCTCAATAAAAACCAAAAAAATTAGGATCAAGCAAAGTCATTACACTCAACCAATTTTTAGGGATCAATACCCATTTTCCCACATTCGTCCAAGTAAGCTTCCAATTCTTTGTCCCTCAATAATTTTCCCTTCTTAAAAAATCGTTTATAAACCTCATTCCCCTGTTCATCAAATTGATAAACCCAACCGTGTAGGACCCCATCTTTGTATGTGAAGCGTTTGATAACTATACCTTTAATTGAGTAATCTTCCCAAGTTCCTGTTGGGGTGCCTTTAACATAGAAACCTTTTTGCTTTAACTCACCGTTCATAAAAAAAGATTCATATGACCCGCTTAACAGACTATCCTCATAACCTTCTTTTCTTAGAATTTTCAATTTGTTGTCCTGTTGACCTTCAAGGTAAAAAATACTTTTTAGACCGTGCAGTTTATTTAGCTTATACGGTTCAATGGAACTCAATTCTCCATTCCTAGAATAATTGTACCATATCGAGTCTCTCATTTTACTCTGATAGAAACCTTCTGACATTACTGAACCATTATCGTAATAAATTGTAGCCCTTGATTTTTCGTTTGAAAAGTGAATAATCTCGGCATTAATTTTTCCTTCGGTAGAGTAATAAATAAACTTACCATAAGGTTTATCGTCTTTGAATTGCCCTTCATATTGAGGAGTTTTTCCATCTTGATGCATCTTTTTCCAGACACCCTGCTTCTTACCATTCTTATCAACTAAATTTTGTTGAGCCAGACAAATGAGAGGTGAGAGATAAAAGATTAAAAGTATGCGCATAGGTCACTTAAAAATTCAATACGTAGATCTGGTGTTAATTTCGTTGCCTCTTGAGACAAAACGAGTACAGTTTTCATCCCAAGATTCTTGCCAAATTCGATGTCGCTGTCCGTATCTCCAACCATTATTGACTTTTTAAAATCTATGGACGCGAGTTCTTCTTTTGCTAAATAGGCCATGGCAGGGTAAGGCTTTCGGTGGAACGGAGCTTCACCTTTTGGCTCTTTGGCACTGTATACACGATCCACTCGACCACCTGCCATCTCGATTTGATAAATCATGTGAGTATGAATTTCATCCAAGGTCTCTACTGTTATAATTCCTTTTCCTACACATTGCTGATTTGTTACGATAATTATGTGCCCAAAGCGTTTATTGAAAAAGGAAAGTGCCTCCAAAGCGCCTTTCTGAAAAGTGAATTCCTCAGTTGAAGTAATATATCCACCAAATTTACGTTTATTTATAACACCATCGCGATCTAAAAACAAGGTCCAAGTCCTGTCTACCTCACAAAACTTCATATTTCTTTTTCTACGATGTAGTGATTTCGACTACTTGAATTACGTCCAACCAACTCCGCTAAAAATCCAGCCAAAAAGAATTGAACTCCAATAATCATGGAGGTTAAAGCAAGAAAAAACTCTGTTCGCTCAGCTAACAATTTTGCAGATGTATTGACGAATAATTTATCAATACCTAAATAAATGGTAAGTGAAAATCCAATGGAGAACATAAGTACCCCCAGAGCACCAAAAAAATGCATGGGTTTTTTACCAAATTTCCCCATGAAAGCCACGGTCATCAAATCTAAGGGACCATTTAAAAATCGATTAAGACCGAATTTTGTACTACCGTATTTTCTTGCCTGGTGTTGCACTACTTTTTCACCAATTTTTGAAAACCCTGAATATTTAGCCAGTGCAGGAACATAACGGTGCATATCACCGTACAATTCAATGCTCTTTACAACTGTGTTTTTATAGGCTTTTAGACCGCAATTAAAATCGTGTAAATATATTCCTGTTATCCGTCTGGCCGCCCAATTATACAACTTTGTTGGGATGGTTTTCGATATAGGGTCATGACGCTTTTTTTTCCAGCCGGAAACAACATCGTAATCTTCTTCGCTTATCATTCGATATAATTCAGGAATCTCGTCAGGTGAATCTTGAAGATCAGCATCCATTGTGATGACTACCTCTCCCAGTGCAGCCTCAAATCCCTTGTGAAGCGCCGCAGATTTCCCATAATTTCGTTGAAACTTTATTCCTCTGACTGCAGTATTTTTTTTACTAATTGATTCGATAGTTTTCCATGAAGAATCTTTACTGCCATCATCAATAAATAAAATTTCGTAGGAAAATTTGCTATCATCCATTACGCGCACAATCCAATCGTGCAACTCGGGCAAAGATTCAGATTCATTAATGAGCGGAATTACAATCGAAATTTGGAGCGACATAGCCAATGTTGTACGACGAAATTAAGCAATAGGTTCGAGAGTTTATGTTATTTCTCTACAACTTCAAAAATTTAAACGTATTCACGCCATTTTTAAGCATGTAAATTCCTGGTATCAACTGTGCACAATTAATTTGCTCAAGCGATTGTTTTACCTGCCCCTGAAAAACTTTTTGTCCCATCGCATTTGTGATTTCAATTGGAAAGGCAAGATCAAGATTTTCTACAGTTAAAAGTTCCTCGACAGGATTGGGATAAAAACTCAATTGTTGAACTAAGTCAACTACGCCTGTTGCATCATAATCCGTCACGTAGAACCAATCAAACATAGCTTC
>VGMK01000196.1 GCA_016866375.1 Bacteroidota bacterium | reverse complement strand
TCACAAGTCAGCAATTAAACGAATTCGATCGAATGATTCTAAGAGAGTTTTGAACAAATACCAGCACAAAACTGCTCGAAATGCGGTACGTAGCCTACGTTCCATAACGAATAAAAAAAAGGCAAGTACTTTATTGCCTGGGGTGTTAGCAATGATCGATAAATTAGCAAAGCGCAATATTATTCATTCAAACAAGGCTTCAAATATTAAGTCTGGGCTCCAATTACACGTCAACGCTCTTTAATATTTTCGGCGTTCAATGAAACTTTAGGGGCTACACGCCCCTTTTTTTTGTAGGTTTGTTTGTATGTTGAGGGTATCATTTTTTATTTCAACTTTGTTTTCAGCTGCGTTATTGCTTGCACAAAATTTGACCATTGACACGTTAAAAGCATCGTATAAGACCAGAGGTATTCTCGATTCTTTGGATGTTCACTCTCAACCATACGCACTACCTTTTGCTCTTTTTGGTTTTACGGAATTTCCGAGCGATCAACTCGTCACGGAAGAAAGTCAGGGATTATTTTTAAGTCCCTCATCTGAGAAAAGAATAATTTTCACGGCACTGCCTCATATTGGCTTCGGATATACATTTGGACAGCAGGGTACGCAACTGCTCACAGCCAATTATCAACAGTCAATTTCCAAGCTTGTAGTCCTAAATGCAGAAGTTTTTCAGAATCAATCCAATGGTTTTCAGCGCAATTCAGCACATAAGCAACTTTCCTACAAATTTCTTATGCGAATTTTGAATTCAAGAATTAGGAATATTTCGAGCATTGAATATTCAAACCTCAGTACAAATTGGAGTGGCGGACTAATCAGTGATTCTTTGCTCGAAGTTTTACCACAAGATTTAATCTCTGTCAACAAAGACAATGCATTCTCGCGGCATTTACGAGTGCAATATGCAAATAATTCAAGGTATTCTTTTTCTCGCAATACTGATCTCAAATTTGGTACTGAGCTAAATATGGACTATTCTGTTTTCAAGCGTTTTTATTATGAGGAGGGGGATCTAAACAATATATATTCTTTGATTACAATTGACTCAACCGAGACAGCGGATAGTATTTATTTCAATCGTATTCATTCTTCGTTAGGTGTCTTTTACGAGTCGGGAAAACTAAAATTTTCATCGCATTTCTGTTTGAGCGATTGGCAATCTCGCACGGTTGGAAGACAATTGGATACAACCGAACTAAGCCTTGATTATTATTTGGAATTTAAGCCAAAATATTGTCAATTTACATCCAAAGGAATGTATGGTCTGTATGGGAATTTTTCTTCTATTTTAATTGATAATGAACTTTACATCGGAATGAATGCCGCAAGGATTCGTATGTATAGTCTTTACAGTAGGATACCGCCATCTCCTTTTATAAGGGACTTTCGAGCCAATAATTTGGATTACACTTTACCGTTACTTTCTCTACAGCAAAATATTAAATTAGGTATCGATTTCAATTACCGTAAGTCGATTTTCTCGGCTCAACTTGGAGGTGAATATTGGCATTCAAAAAACGCTTATTTCTTCGACTCGACAGCTTGGTCCATGCAGTTTCCTCAGGCAATAAGTGCACTTAAAGTTAATTTAAACACCAACCTTAACTCCCGGCGATTCGTTGTTCAAATAGGGTATAATTTTACTTCTTTACCCAATGAAATTCTTTACATACCACAGCACCGTATTTCGGCACGACTTGCTGTTAAAACGGGTCTGTTTAAAGAAGGTCGATTAAAAACAATTTTGGGAATGGATGCGCATTATCTTTCTGCGTTTAAACGTCTTGAATATAGTCCAGTGATGGGTACGTTTAACATATCATCATTGATACAACAGGAAATTTTAGCTGGTTATTATTCGTTGGGTGCATTTGCAAATTTTAGTGTAAACCAATTCCGATTTTTTGTAAGATTTGATAATATCCCTTTTTTATGGATTGATAAGAAAACAGAAATCATAAGCAGATATTACTATCCCACGACTCAATTCAAAATTGGAATAACTTGGGATTTTTGGAATTAAAAAGTTTGTTTTTTTCTAAACAGATAGTAAAAGCATATTAACGCAATTCCCAACAAGAATGGAATAAGCGATAAGTGAACGCCCTTTACATTACTGAAAAGAATAACATTGTTAAATGCAAAAAATTCGCTGATCATCCAATAACAATTTGCTGTTATCCAAAGTGTAACCGCATTGTTATGGTACCATTCCCTAATATCTGCCCTCAATTTGTAGGTCACTAATATTGAAATTGTTAGTGTTGGTATGATCATCACAATACCGAGCGATTTCCATCCCATTGCCCAACTCATGTCTTTGAACAGCCAAAATATTATATGAGAATTTTCAATGAGCCGAACTTTTTTTATATTTTCCTCTGACATATCAATAACATTGGGCGGGTAGAACTTTTAAATTTTAGACGAAACCATTTCGTCAAGTACAGCTGACATTTTTGCACCAATTTGTGCAGGAGAGTCAACTACGTGAATACCACATTCTCGCATGATGCGTTTTTTCGCCTCAGCAGTGTCATCAGCCCCGCCTACAATTGCTCCTGCATGTCCCATTGTTCTACCTTTTGGGGCTGTTTCTCCGGCAATAAATCCAACGACAGGCTTTGTTCCATTCTCTTTTATCCACCTTGCAGCAACTGCCTCTAAACTTCCCCCAATTTCGCCTATCATCACTATTCCCTCGGTATCTTTATCATTCATCAATAATTCAATGGCTTCTTTTGTAGTTGTTCCAATTATGGGGTCACCACCAATTCCTATTGCCGTTGAAATACCCAACCCTGATTTCGCTACTTGATCAGCTGCTTCATAGGTTAAAGTTCCTGACTTAGACACAATTCCTATTTTCCCTTTTTTGAATACAAATCCTGGCATGATACCAACCTTAGCCTCATCAGCTGTGATTACTCCCGGGCAATTAGGACCAATCAATCGACAAGAAAAACCCTTTATGTATTCCTTTACCTTAACCATGTCGTTTATCGGAATACCTTCGGTAATACACACGATAACCTTTATTCCCGCCTCGGCGGCTTCCATTATAGCGTCAGCTGCAAATGCCGGTGGAACAAAAATAATCGATACATCGGCTCCTGTTGATTTAATGGCATCTAAAACAGTATTAAATACAGGGCGCTCTAAATGTTGAGAACCTCCTTTTCCAGGGGTGACGCCACCGACAATGTTTGAGCCATATTCAATCATTTGACTAGCGTGAAAGGTTCCCTCACTTCCCGTGAATCCTTGAACGATAATTTTGGAGTTTTTATTAATTAGTACACCCATCACATTATTTTTTTAACCTGGTAAAAATAGCAATTGCCTAGCGACTTTTTATG
>VGMK01000195.1 GCA_016866375.1 Bacteroidota bacterium | reverse complement strand
TTCTAAAAAGATATGGAATTGGCGAAAAGGAAAATCAGTAATACACACCGGATCATTTACACAATTTCTTCCTCAAAATAATGTCTATGTGTATTTCAGATACAACGAAAGTGAAACTGTAATGGTAATTCTTAATAACGCAAGACAAGAGCAAACACTGGATCCAAAGCGATTTTCAGAACTCATTAAAAATAAGAATTATGGCGTTGAGGTTATGTCGGGATCAAAGATTGATTTCGATAAGGAAATTAAAATTTCAGCAAAGACAGCGTATATTTTGGAATTGGAATAGAGCAAGCATCAAAGAATGATTATTTTTACATTCCTATGAAGTATTTACTATTTAGCTTTTTGTTTTTTTCTTTCGCATTTAATGCTCAAAACAATGGCAGAAGGTTTATAGGAATTGAACGACTCAGTAATCGAATAAAAATCACGGTAAACGATGGTGAATACTACATTTCTGCATATACAAAGAAGATAGTAGAGTGCAGTTTTATTCCAAATGGACAGAAGCAACTGTCGAATTCACATGCGATAACTGAAGATCCCAAGCAAAACATGACTCTTTGGCTAAATAATGCGCGCAATATTGCCTACATAAGTACCGGTGAAATTTTAGTAAAAGTAAATTTTTCTCCCTTTAAAATCTCTTATCTACATGGCGGTTATGAGTTGATCTCAGAGCGTTGGGGCTATGAAAAAGAGGGGAATCTTGAAAAAATTCAATTCAATTTAGAGGAAGGAGAAATCTTGTATGGAGGGGGTGCACGCGCTCTGGGAATGGATAGGCGCGGCAATAAACTTCAGTTGTATAATCGCGCGCACTATGGTTATGAGGAAAAATCGGAGTTGTTAAATTATACGCTGCCTATGGTCCTAAGTAATAAACGGTACGCCATTCATTTTGATAATCCGCAAATTGGTAGCCTAGATTTGGACTCCAAGGGCAATAATACATTGACATATGAAACCATTGGTGGTAGAAAAACATATCAAGTTATAATTGGAGAGGATTGGAAAGACATAATTAAAGAATACACCTATTTGACGGGTCGTCAACCACTCCCGCCGCGCTGGATGTTTGGGAATTTTGCCAGCCGTTTTGGCTACCATTCTGAGCAGGAGGCACGGAGTGTGGTACAAAAATACAGGGAAGAAAAAATACCTTTGGATGCTGTAATTTTTGATCTTTATTGGTTTGGCAAAGATATTCAGGGGTCACTCGGAAATTTTTCCTTTTATCGAGATTCTTTTCCCAGTGCTGAACAAATGATATTCGATTTCAGAAAGGACAATATAAAAACAGTCCTCATAACAGAACCCTTTGTGTTAACAACTTCAGCGAAATGGACTGAGGCCGTTGAAAAAGAAGTTCTGGCGATGGACAGTTTAGGTCGGCCCTACACTTACGATTTTTATTTCGGAAATACAGGGTTAATTGATCTATTCAAACCAAAGGCCAGGGAATGGTTTTGGGAGATTTATAAGGAATTAATTCAGGTCGGTGTTGAAGGATTTTGGGGAGACCTTGGTGAACCCGAAGTTCATCCTGCGCAATTATTGCACGGAGCAAATATTCCTGCAGATGAAGTGCATAACATTTATGGACACGAATGGGCTAAATTATTAGCCGAAGGCTATAAAAAAGAGTTCCCGAAAAAGCGTCCATTTATTCTCATGCGTTCAGGTTATAGCGGGACCCAACGCTATGGCATTATACCGTGGTCAGGAGACGTGAACAGAACGTGGGGAGGCCTGAAACCACAAGTGGAAATCAGTGTGCAGATGGGTATGCAAGGCATTCCATATATGCACTCCGATTTAGGGGGATTTGCAGGCGCAAATGATGACCCGGAATTATACACGCGTTGGTTACAATATGGTGTGTTTCAACCTGTTTTTAGACCGCATGCGCAAGAGGAAGTGGCATCAGAACCTATTTACAAAGATCCTGAAACCAAACGAAGGGCCAAAGAAGCAATTGAACTACGATATTCACTTTTGCCCTACAATTACAGTTTAGCTTTTGAAAATCATGTGTTGGGCACACCACTGATGAGGCCTGTTTTTATGGTTGATAGCGCCGAACTTTGGTCAGAAACACTGGCTGATGCGTTCATGTGGGGCGATGCTTTTTTTGTTAAACCCATAACCGATAAGTTAACTAAAAAATACACCTACTTTCAGCTTCCCAGGCAATCGACATGGTTTGATTTCTACTCCGGAAAAAAGGTAAGAGTTGGTGTTGAGGGCGCGTCAATACCAAATTTTGTGGCCTCAGAAAATACGTTGGAACATATCCCTGTTTACGTAAGATCAGGTTCCTTTATACCAATGGCAAATACGAATTTTTATTCAACCGAGAACTATAATCCAAATGATGTATCGGTGCATTTTTATGTAGACGAGGCCTTAAAGAAAAGCCGGGGTATTTGGTACGAGGACGATGGCATTACAGAGGGTTCAACAGCGACAGGTCTTTACCAACTTATCAATTTTAAGTACGAGCGTAGAAAGAAATGGGGCGAAATTTCTATTCATTCCATATGTCCGAGCAAAGTTCAATTTGTTGAGCAAAGTCGGTTAATTATTCATACGGCGAATGAAAAACCGATCCAAGTAAAAATAAATAATAAAAAAATCCAGTTTCAGCTCGCTGAGGATGGAACCCTTTCCATTCCACTAACAACGGAGCTTCTAAAAAATAGCAACATTCAATTATACTGGAAATAAATTTTCTAAGCGTCATAATGACATTAAGAAAAAAACGATATATTTGAACAACCTATGTTTGTACCATGATAAGAATACTAAGTATAATTTGTTTTTTACTATCATTCAGTTTTTTTGTAACCGGGCAGTCTACGTTAATCAAAGGAACGGTGAAAGATCCCTCAGGAAAGGCAGTTTTTAATGCAACTGTTGTTCTAGAAGGAAAAAATGTCGGTGCTAGAACCAACGAGCAAGGCGAATTTAGTTTTACAGCTACAGGTTCAGGAAATTACACCTTGTCGTGTAGGTTTATAGATTTTGAATCGCTGAATGAACAAATTGAGTTGAAAGGCGGTACAGTGACTATTGATTTTACCTTTAAAAAAGATCCTAAAAGTTTAAATGAGGTGGTCTTAATCGGATACGGTACGACGCGAACCAAGGATTTAACAGGTTCAGCAGTGGTGATCAACGAAAAGAATTTTACACAGGGATCTATGTCGACTCCCGAACAACTCATCATGGGTAAAGTTTCTGGATTGAAAATCAACACCAATGACGGTGCGCCAGGTTCGGGAAGTACTCTGAGGCTCCGCGGAGGGACATCGATAAATGCCAGTAATGATCCTCTAATAGTTGTTGACGGAGTTCCTCTGGACAACGGTGGAATTGCAGGTGCTGCAAATCCGCTGTCATTAATAAATCCAAATGACATTG
>VGMK01000194.1 GCA_016866375.1 Bacteroidota bacterium | reverse complement strand
AACTTCTGTTGTCATCTTGCGGTACTTTTTCAATTCAATTATATCCTCAGAAAAATCATGATGGATAATTTTTCCTATCTCAAGAATGTAATCTATTGGAACATTCGGATTGTCAAAGGCGTTATAAATCCACCTTCTACTCTTACTTAGACGCTGCGTTAGTTTGGTTAGAGACATTCCACTTTCGCGAACAGCTTTTTCTAATATTTCACCTTTATGTTGCATGCTACTATTTGGAATATCTAATTATTTGGTTGATTCACAACACAATAACAAACAGTGAAACATAAATGTTCACAAATAATTGCGTTTTTAAGTTGTTTCAAGAGAAACAAGAAATTAGCCCTTGCTTTATAATTTTTGAGGCTTCATTTAATATCAAATGGTCATGAACTGACGAAACAAAACCCACCTCATACCCGCTCGGACCAAGATATACGCCATTATTTAACAAATGACCATGTAATTTATTGAAATTTGTCATATCGGAATCAATTTCAGCGGCTTGTTGTATTCTTTTTTTACCGTTAAAAGAAAACCAAAATATAGAACCAATAGACACTAACTCTACGGGAAGATTCTTTTCCGAACAAAAGGAATTTATTTCATTCACAAACGTTGTGGTTTTTTTGGCTTGGTTAACATAAAAGTTTTCAGATCCACATTTTTTTAATTGGGCGAGGCCCGCTGCCATGGCTACAGGATTTCCTGAGAGCGTTCCCGCTTGATAAACAGGGCCCTCCGGCGAAACACAAGCCATAATTTCTTTTTTTGCACCATATGCACCTACAGGAAGACCTCCTCCCATAATTTTTCCGTAAGTTACGATATCCGGATAAATATTATATAGCTCGGCAGCTCCTCCGAAAGCGACGCGAAAGCCAGAAATAACCTCGTCAAATATTAACAATATACCATGTTTCGTGCACAATTCCCTCAAGGCAAGCAGAAAGGATTTGTCTTGTAAAATCAATCCATTATTTGCAGGCACCGGTTCAATAATAACACAAGAAATTTCATCCTTGTAAGTCTCTAAACATTTTTCGAGTGCATCCACTTCATTTAAGGATAAAACTATGGTTTCGTGAGCTAAGGGCTCAGGAACTCCCGCACTTGACGATGTGCCAAAAGTCACCAATCCGCTACCGGCTTTTACCATTAATGAATCTACATGGCCATGGTAGCAGCCGTCAAATTTCACTATTTTTGATTTGCCTGTATATCCTCTGGCCAAACGTATTGCAGACATAACAGCCTCCGTACCTGAACTTACAAATCTTAATTTATCGATGAAAGGTATTTTTGATAAAATATACTCAGCCAGGTTATTTTCATGTTTTGTTGGTGCTCCAAAGCTCGCGCCGTTTTGAAGTGTTTCCACAATTGCTTCAAACACTTGTGGATCGTTGTGGCCGTGAATTAGGGGACCCCAGCTGCAACAAAAATCAATGAATTTATTGCCGTCCTCATCCCAAAGGAATGCGCCATCACCTTTTTGTATGAATAAAGGAGTGCCGCCAACAGATTTAAAGGCACGTACCGGAGAATTCACCCCTCCTGGGAACAGGGTTTTGGATACCTCAAAAAGTGCCTTGGAGGCATCTCGACAGATTGGCTCATTTATATTCATTTCTCTTATCTTTGTCTCACAAAATTACGAACAATCAAAATATGTTTAAGTTCCAAAATTGCTTAGATTTCGCAAAGAAAATGGATGAGAATGACGAGCTAAAGTCATACAGAGAAAAATTTATTTTCCCGTGCTTTAAAGATAAACCCGTGGTCTATTTTTCCGGTAATTCTCTTGGTCTTCAGCCTAAGAAGGCTGCTTTGTATGTTCAAGAGGAATTGGAGGATTGGGCAAGTTTTGGCGTAGAGGGGCATCTGTTATCGCGGAGACCATGGTATTCATATCACGAGCAATTGACCGAAATGGCAGCAGCAATTGTTGGCGCAAAACCCATTGAGGTCGTAGTAACTCATTCGCTTACAACAAACTTACACTTATTAATGGTGTCTTTTTACCGACCACAAGGCAAGAGAACAAAAATCTTATGTGAGGCCAAAGCTTTTCCCAGTGATCAGTATGTTCTTGAGTCTCAATTGTTATTCCACGGTTTATCTAAAGATCATTTGGTCGAAATTAGTCCAAGAAAAGGAGAAAACTTGATTAGAGAAGAGGATCTACAAACCTTGATCGAACAGTTAGGAGATGAGCTCGCATTAATTATGATTGGGGGCGTAAATTATTACACAGGTCAATTATTTGACATGAAGAGAATTACAGCATTAGGGCACTCTGTCGGAGCGAAAGTAGGATTTGATTTAGCACATGCTGCGGGAAATATTAATCTTGAGTTGCATGAATGGGGGGTAGATTTTGCTGCTTGGTGTGGATATAAGTATTTAAATTCGTCACCGGGTGGAGTTTCAGGGATTTTTGTCCACGAACGCTATGCCTTCGATTTATCTCTTCCTAGATTTGCAGGGTGGTGGGGATACGATAAGACTAAACGTTTTAAAATGGAGGCAGGTTTTGAGCCGATGCCGGGTGCTGAAGGTTGGCAGTTGAGCAATGCACCCGTATTAACAATGGCGGTGCATTTGGCCGCGCTGGAGATTTTTCATCAAGCAGGAATGAAAGCAATTGGTGAAAAACGTGATTCATTAACTTCCTATTTAGAGTACATAATTGATGATGTTTCTACCCGAAATAATAGCTGTTCATTCGAACTAATAACACCGAGAGATAAAACAAAACGCGGATCTCAACTCTCAATTTCGGTGAAAGGTCAGGGAAAATCACTCTTTGATGCGATAAGTAAAGAAGGGGTTTTCGCCGACTGGAGAGAGCCAAATGTCATTCGTTTGGCCCCCGCTCCCTTGTACAATTCCTATGAAGATTGTTTTCGATTTGGGGAGGTATTGCAAACAGCTATTCAGTAATAAATTTCCAAACAATTTCTGGAAAATACTTTTTTTCGAGTTGTCTCACTTTTTCCTCGATTTTTGATACTGAATCTAGCTCAGAAATTGAAACTTCAAATTGCGCAATAATTTTCCCTTCGTCATAAATTTCGCTCACTTCGTGTATGGTAATTCCTGTTTTTACCTCTCCTGCATCAAATACGGCTTGATGCACGCGTCTACCATACATACCGGAACCCCCAAATTTAGGAAGAAGAGAAGGGTGTAAATTAAGCATTCTGCCCTGAAAAGCACGCACGGTAGAAGAGGAAATTTTTTTTAGAAATCCTGCAAGGACCACATGGGTAACAAGATGCTCCTCAAAAATACATTCAATTTGTTTATTGAGATTTTCTGTAGCACCCTCTATTTCAAAATAAAAAATATCGTTTTTTTCGCAATACAATCTCATAATATCATTGCATTTTGACGATATAATTAGAAATTGAGTACATTCTGCCAATGATTTAAACTGAATTAACCTTTT
>VGMK01000193.1 GCA_016866375.1 Bacteroidota bacterium | reverse complement strand
GGTGGAGCTCCAAAACGGTGAATCGGAGTACTGGGAATTTCTTTAAGCTAATTTGCCAGGCGTTTCAGCCGTATGAAGACGTAAAAAAACATGCTCATCCCAAAAAGTCTGACAGGCTTCATTCAGTATCGGTGACATCCGATGATCAGGTATCGGCAGGGCCGAGAAAAAATAAAAAAGGCAAACCTGAAACGGAATGCCTTTTTGGAAGTAGGGTAGACTTGATTACCGCTGGTTCTAACGAAGTTAGGGATGATTTGAATGCCCTCATCGAATTTTAATGATCTAAATGTTATTCTTTAATACAATAATTCTTTTCAGAAATAACAAGTAGGCTTTGCTACCGATGATGATAACGAAATGAAGAATGATTTTATCTGACTGATGAAAATACGGCATGGTTTGAGACTCTAATCGGGTTTACTATTTTCTTGCTTTCTTCTTTCTAGCTCGTTCTCAATTCGAATTAGCCTTCGAAAGGGTGCAGTCAGCAAAACAAAAATTGTAGAAAATGCCATAGCGTACACAAATTTGTTCGCAATATTGGCATTCTCTATGCCTTTAGAGTATATGTATACTCCTAATATTCTGGCTAATTCTAAAGCCGCATCAAAAAAGAAATTATTATAATTTACAATTACGCATATAAACATAATAAAATGGAGAAAGCCTAAAAAAACATAATTCCAACTTCTAATTCTAACATCACCACTTATATCTTCATATTCAATAAGGCCGAAATGAAAGTTTATTCAATTTTTATCCTTGACTTATTACTCTCAAAAATGAAAATTTAGTAGGCTTTGCTAAAGTTGATTTAACGCAGTCAAGCTAGATTTATTGACCCTAGCGGGATTCGTAAAATATTTAATTGTATCCTAAAGGTTAAATCCATCACCTGATTGGGTAGTTTGCCTCTTTGGGCGTATAAAAGCAAGAAATTCATGATTTTATCATTATTTATAAGTTTAGATTTTCTATGTGTTTCAAAAAATGTAAATTTGGTTTAAATAATCTTTTATGAGATATTTATTTTTAGGCTTTCTGACAATTCTTGGGAAAATATCTTTTTCCCAAACTGCTGTTTCACTAGACAAGCTTAACGTTTTATACATCGGTGTCGAAAATCCAATTTCCATTGTTGCTACCGAGGCAAAAGATGAAAACATAACAGTCACCATAGATGGAGCCGGCGCGACTATAGCGAAATATGGTAGCGGTAAGTACGGAGTACGAGTGAATCAAATAACTGATGAATGTAAGATTAATATAATATTGAAAGGAAAAGTTATTGGATCTCATTCTTATAGGGTTAGGAGTATTCCTGATTCAGAGGCCTTTGTGGGCGGTTACCGTGGCGGTAGTGTTTTGATGGCTGCTCAACTCAAGTTCCAAGCAGGCGTTTTTGCAGGGGTAAAAAATTTTCCATTTGAACTCAACTTTGAAGTTGTGAGTTTTCTTTTTAGTTGCAGTACAGAAAATGGTAGTCTTATTGAAATTCCAGTTATAGGAAATAAGTTTAATACAGCAGTCATATACGCAATGCAACAGCACGTAAAGGCTGGCTCAATTGTAATTATAAGTGATGTTCGAGTTAAGGGACCAGATGATCAAATACGTGAATCCCCATCGTTATTATATTATATTAAATAAAGCATGAGGTTAGGTCTGATTTGGCTGTCTTGGTGGTTTTTTGGTGGTATGAATATTATCTTTTAAGACCATTATTATTTTCAAAAACAACAAGTAGACTTGGTTACCGCTGGTTCTAACGAAATCAGGGCTGACTTGACGGCTTTATTATTGTTTTGATTGCCCTTGTCCGGTTCATGGCTAAAGAGCCTGTGAAAGGTGCTTTGACTTACCCGGCTGGTATTTGTATGAAATTGCATAATTTAGGTTTATGCTAAAAATTATATAATGATTAGGCAACGGTTTTTTTCATTTGTGGTGGTGTCATTGATACTGCTGGGTTGTGCTCAAAAAGGGGGAGATGGGCCAAAAGCTGATGCTGAGCTTTCAAGTGGCTACTTTGATTTGTACTCTCTTTTATTTTTTTTCATATTATTTTCATAAATTTTTTAATACATAGTGCTTTTCTTAGAGGGAATATCACAAATGTTAAGTAGACTTGATTACCTTTAGTTCTGATGAAATCAGGCCCGAGTTTTTGGCTATGGTATATGTATGTGAGCCACATTGTTGTTCTTTATGTTTATTATTATCTATTTAAATAACAATTAGGCGTATTTTCCTCTATAACAGTCTTTATCACTGCAGACTTAACAATCTCGTTTGATTCCCGAAAGTCATATTAGTAACTTAAAAAAAATATTTTTGTAAGCGCCTACAATAAAAAATATACAAGTGACGGGGCCCTCTCAACCTTGCCAGTCAACTTGTTTACGATTTTTATATCATCAATTGTAAGAATGCCATCTTTTGCAATATATTTTCTTAAAGAGTTTATGACATTCGGGCTCAGCTTATTGCCTATAACTCGCAAACACATGAAATCATCTGTAGTTTCGAAACACAACTCATATCCTGTTACTAGATATTCTGATTTTCCCAACGGTTCATAAAGACAATCGTTTTCACTTCGGAATGCTGTGTAAACAAATAATTCAGAATCCACAGTTAATTTACTAGTATCAATTTTACTACCTGAAACCCACCCATTTAGTGCGACTTGTGAATTCCATTTTGTTGGAATTACATTAAATAGAAGAGAGGTACTACTTTCTTTTATTGTTCTGTTGGCAAATTCGTAAGTATAGTATTGTAGTTCATATTTATTGTTTACTAATTTGTAGTGATAAATATTAATAAATGCTTCATATTTGTCCGTACTGTCATTTTCTTCTCTGGGTCTGCTATACAGATAAAATTTTTCATCCGTAGAGTCATATCGATATAATTCAACATATGAGACTATGGACTTTTTAAAAGGCCGCGGAGTGACACTATACCAATTTTTTGATATTTTTTGAATATTTAAGAGCGAGTCCGCGGAAACAACCCTTATAGAGTCATTTCCAAACCTTGACATGTCGATAAAAACGTTGTTCGGAAAACCTCCATAAAGGGTGGACAAGTTCTTAGATGTCACTGTAAAGTACGCGAGCTTAGTTGTGTCAGAATAAATGTTTTGTGAGTTTATAATTCCAGGAAATGTGGCTGTAATTAAAATAATAATGCATATCCTAATGCTTAGGACTGAAATAAAAAATTTCATAATATTTAAATTAAAATTTATAAGTCATTTTGGAATATCAGTCATATGAATATAGCTTAATTTAGAGTATTGTAGCCGCTTTTTTTGAAAGATTTTAATTTGTGAATTTTGGTAATATGAAGTTTCCTGTTCAATACGTACCCTATTCGGTAAAATCGCCTTGTTATCAAGGAATTCAGGAAAAAAGAAAAAAGGCAAACCTGAAACGGAATGCCTTTTTGGAAGTAGTGTAGACTTGAT
>VGMK01000192.1 GCA_016866375.1 Bacteroidota bacterium | reverse complement strand
CCCAGTTTGGTGCTCACTATGTTAACTCCCCTCTTTTTCAACCTTTTCAAATTGTCACGCATTTTTTTATGCATGCCGGTTTTTTACATATTTTTTTCAATATGTGGCTATTTGTAATGCTCGGAGGCTATTTAGAGAGGATTTGGGGTCCAAAACGCTTTTTTATTTTTTACATATCCTGTGCCCTTGGTGCTTTTGCACTTTACAATGCAATTGGTGTTTATCAAATAATTGAATTATCAAATGTTATCGGAAAATCAGTAAATGTGGATCAACTTAATTTAATTATTGCTCAAAGTGAAGGATCAGATAAATTAAATTCAAATCTGATTGAGTTTTTTCAAAATGTACCTAATTTAAATTTGGAAGCCGTCCGTCAATATATTTCCTTATCGACTACGCCAATGGTCGGTGCCTCGGGAGCAATTTTTGGAGTGATGGCAGCTTTTGCAATTCTCTTTCCCAATACAGAATTTATGTTGTATTTTGCCATCCCGGTGAAAGCAAAGTACCTTGTGGGACTATATTTTCTATTAGAGGTGTATCTCGCTTATAAGGATAATGTTGGTGATAACACCGCACATTTAGCACATGTCGGCGGAGCAATAGTTGGGGGAATTATCGTTTTGTTTTGGAGGAAAAGCGACAGAACTAACTTTTGGTAATGCAAGATAGTCAAAGAAGCCTCTTGGGAGAACTAAAATTTCAATTGAAATTTGGATCAATGACACACCGGTTGTTGCTCATTAATCTATTTGTTTTTATTGTTATTCACTTGATAAACACCATTATTCGTTTGTCGTTATTAGAAGAGCCTTTCTTTCTACAGTTTAATCGAAATATTTTTTGCTTAGAAACTGAACTTTCCCAATTTCTCTTAAAGCCATGGGGACTTTTTACCAGTATTTTTTCGCATATTGAGTTTCTTCATTTTGTACAAAACATGTTAGTTCTCTATTTTATTGGGAAAATATATGAAGGCCTTTTCGACAAGCGCAAATTATGGTTAACCTACCTTTTCGGAGGAATTTTCGGAGGAATTTTTGAACTCGGTGCTCACTTGCTGTTTCCGGCATTACAAGAGAATTCAACGGTAATTATTGGTGCTTCAGGTTCTATCATGGCAATTCTGTCTGCTCTCGCATGTTTTAGCCCCAATTTGAAATTGACGTTATTCGGCGTACTACCTGTACCCATTTTCGTAATCGCTGTATTATTTTGGCTTGTAGACCTGGTCGGATTATCCACTGGGGATGACCATATTGCACATTTTTCTCATTTAGGTGGCGCAATATTTGGTTTTTGGTCGGTTCAACGCTTAAATTCGCCTAAGAATATTTTGACAATGATACAGCGTTGGTGGACTTCCTTCAAACAGCTTTTTAAAGCTAATCCAAAAAAATCTGGACGTAAGTCAACGATGAAGACCGATGAAGATTACGCCTATGAAAGAAGAAAAAAACAAGAAAGGACAGATAAAATATTAGATAAAATAGCTAAATCAGGTTATGATTCACTGACAAAAGAAGAAAAAGATTTCTTATTTAATCAGAGTAAGAATGGCTAATTGGAAAGAAAGAATCTGGAAATTCTCTGCGATTTTTAAAGTACTATCGATTATCAGTTTTGTATCGTTATTGCTCTGTTACATAAGCCCTTATTTTCATCCTGGAACACTCCCTTTTCTTCCTTTTGTAGGCCTAGCCTATCCTGTGATTATCCTTGTTAATATATGTTGGTTAGTATTCTGGGCTATTCTTCGCTCTAAGTGGGCTTTTTATACGCTATTTATCATACTGCTCGGTGGAAATCTACACTTTCGTTCTTTTTCGCTTACCCTTACTGAAGATGAACCCGGGAAAAACAAACTTAAAATAACGTCATACAACATTCACCTTTTCGATATATATAATCCTAAATTTGAATCAGCGTTAAATCGTAGAAATGAAATTTTTCATTTTTTGAGAAAAAATAATCCAGATATTCTTTGCATTCAAGAATTTTACAGACAAGAAAAACCTACGAAATTTGAAACTATTGACTCACTATTTTCGATTATAGGTTCGGAGTATCACGAACGAAGTGCTTTTAATAAATATGCAAATCAGAACTTTGGTATCGCACTGTTCTCAAAACATAAAATTATTGCTAAAGGCGATGTCAAATTTAAAAATCAGGGAAGGAATGACTTTAATTATTGTATCTACGCTGACATTGTCAAAGAAAAAGATACATTCCGCGTATACAACGTGCATCTACAATCTGTCCGTTTAAGCAATGAATCTAATGGAGATGGTAAAATTGTCTCACAACTCAATAAGAAAAGAACAATACTCAGTATTTACAGGAAATTAAAAATTGCGTTTTTAGATCGTGCTGACCAAGCACGGACGGTAATGGAGCATGCAAACTCCTCACCCTACTCTACGATAATCTGTGGAGATTTTAACGATACCCCTATGTCATATACGTACAATATTTTCAACAGAAAACTAATAGATGCCTTTCGCAATACTTCTACCGGCACTGGTTCCACGTACATTGGAAAAATTCCCGCGGGAAGAATCGACTATATTTTTCATTCCCCTGATTTAAAATCAAATGATTTTCAAATTCAAAAAGAGGAACTGAGTGATCACCGCGCCATTAGTTGCATCATTTCAAAATAAATGCTTATTGAAATAAACCCATATCACCTTGATTCAAGATTGATTGATGAAGCTGTCAGTCGTCTGAAGAATGGAGAAATAATTATTTTTCCGACGGATTCGCTGTATGCAATGGGATGTGATTTGAGCAACAAAAAGGCGATTCAAGAACTCGCGAAATTACGCGGTATTAGATCAAATAAACTAAATTTTTCGCTCGTCTGTTCAAATTTAGCCATGGTCGCAAACTACACGAAACAATTAGAACGTCCTGTTTTCAAATTAATGAAGTGCCATTTACCCGGTCCTTTTACATTTATTCTAACGGCTAATAACGACATTCCCAGATTATTTGATAGCAATAAGAAAGAGGTTGGTATTCGAATACCCGATAATTCAATTATTTTAGCGATCGTCGAAAAACTTGGTAATCCTGTTGTTGCAACGTCATTACGCAATGAGGAGGACGCAATACAACCATTCTTCTATGATCCGCGGGCTATTTTTGAACATTTTGAATTTACCGTAACATTCATAATCGACGGAGGCATCGGTCATTTGGAAGGTTCTACAGTTGTCGATTGTCGAAATGGAATTGAAATCATTCGACAAGGTATTGGGGATTTAAATTATTAATCATGATTTTAATTATCAACTGTGGCAGTTCCAAAACCCCATTTATTGAAGAAACAGTAAATGAGTACGTTGACTTTCAGACTATTGGTATTTTAGATGTAATTAAACACGAATTATCCACTTACAGTGGTGTAATTATTTCTGGTGCTCCCTTATTGATAACCGAGATCAAGATGGATAGTTATCTAAAAAGTATGGAATACATCGTGCTTTCCAAACTGCCGATTTTTGGGATATGTTTCGGGCATCAGTTGCTAGGCTTACACTTCGGTTCGTTTGGCTCAAAAATGAAAG
>VGMK01000191.1 GCA_016866375.1 Bacteroidota bacterium | reverse complement strand
GTAGCGAGACCGAGAGTTGAACTCGGGACCTTAGGGTTATGAATCCTACGCTCTAACCAACTGAGCTATCTCGCCATTATTCAGGGTGCAAATATAAAGAGTTTTTGTAATTTATCTTTTACCTAATTCAATGTTTCTAAATACCCCTTAATTTCAGAAACTAAAATTTTAAGCCGATTTTCAGAAAAATCAAAAGGTACACCAGCAACCTGATATATTTCTGGCATCGACCTGGTATATCCCAAGGAAAGTGCCTTCTTGTAATTTTCCAGAGCTGTTTGTTGATTCTTTTTACGATTCATCCACACCCCAAGAGCACCTAATTGTGCAATACCATATTCAATGTAATAAAATGGAACTTCAAACAAATGAAGTTGACGTTGCCAAGAAGCACCTTGAATATCTTCATATCCTGTCCAGTCCACTAAACCCGTTCCGAAATCAACAGATAGTTCCAACCATTTTTGCGAACGCTCAGCAACAGAATGGGAAGGATGTGCATATACCCAATGCTGAAATGAGTCAATTTGAGCAATCCAAGGTAAAATCTTCAAAATATCCTCTAAATGTTCTCTTTTGGCACGATTCAAATCTTCAGAATTTGGATAGAACTCATCCCATAAATCCATTGATAGCAATTCCATCGACATCGAGGCCAATTCAGCCACCTCAGAAGGGAAATTCTTGAAAGCCGTTAGTTTTAAATCTCTACTTAAAAATGAATGTACGGCATGGCCTGCTTCATGAACCATCGTAACCAAATCTCGATGAGCACCTACCGCATTCATAAATATAAAAGGTACACCTATCTCATACAAGGGATAATTGTAGCCACCTGGGGCCTTACCATGTTTGGAATCCAAATCCAAGTGCCTCATTTCTTGCATTGTCTCCAGGCAATCGGCGAAATAAAGGTCTAATTTTTTGAACATGTTTATTGTTCCTTGAAGCATTTCATCTCCGGTATGAAACGGTTTTAAAGGCTTACGACCAAAGGGGTCAACCTCCAAATCCCAAGGCTTAAATTTGGTTTTACCCAATTGATTCAGCTTTCTTTGCTGTATTTCTTTAACCAGAGGGACAACCTCTTTTTTAATAGCTTCATGAAAAGCAAAGCAATCCTCCTTTGTGTAGTCGAAACGACCCATAGAGACAAACTTGTAATCCCTGAAGTTTTCGAAACCGGCATTCAGCGCTAATTGATTACGCTTTTTGATTAAGTCAGAATATAAATCATTTAATTTTCCGATGTCTTGTCGCCTTCTATCGACCATTTTGATGTAAACAACAGCGCGAATTTCCTCTATGGGATCTTTCAAAAACTGACTCGCTTGTTGCATGGTAAGTGTTTTACCATCGTGGTCAATTGTTTGCGCTGCACTAATCGATCCAAATTCTTGCGCTTTTTCATTTAAATAAGCCTCAATCGGAACGTTTTCCTCCCTGAAAATAGACAATGCTGCCTCAAGAGAACGAAAATAAATGGCATAAGCAGGATCTTCAGACATCTTCATGATATGAGGATTAGCTACCATTTTTCTGTTCAACAAATCCTCAAAAGGGGCAATTTTTGGTTGAATTTCAGAAACAAAAGCTGTATAGGCATCCACTCGTGCCTTATCGTCTGTATCAATAGACATGTGGATGTAGCGCCAAGCCAGGTCCTCTTCTAAAAAAGCATCTAACTCACTTCTGTCGCCCAACCAGCGTTCTGCACTATTTTTATCCTTAACAACTCTACTTTCGAGTGATTCAAAATAATCTTTTATTGAATCCCAACATTGGACAACACAATCTTGCGCTACAAACGTGCGTTTAGGTTTCTCAATATGCATACACTTATTATTTACCCCTGGAACTGCCAGTTTTCACAGGTGTCGCCCTCTTCACAGATGCTGCCTTTGGGGCCTTAATCGCAAGCTCTTTACCAACTGTAGGCACTTTCTTCTTTACAGTTTTTTGTGCTTTCAGGTCATTTACTTCATTTTTTTTGGTTACTTCTTCCTTTGAATCTTGCAAAAGGTTTGCATCATGAAGCAAGTTAAACCACTGAAATAATTTTCTGATATCGGAGGCATAAACGCGGTTTTCATCGTAGTTTGGGAGTAAGGAACGGAGCTCTTTCTCTAATACAGGCAAATCCTCTTTGTGCGAAACTGCCTTGGCACCTTGATATTTTCCTTGCATTGTATTGAGCACATCAAGGAGCTTTACATCATCCTGGTAAGTAAATAAACTAATGTCTTCTAAAGATGAAATACGCTCAGATGCTCGTGCTGGAAACCTCTTCTTGTCTATAAGAGACTCAACGATTACATTATTCTTTCCTTGTGCTACTACTTTAAAAATACCCGGTCTTCCCGAAATTGCAATTATACCTTTTAAACTCATACGTGTTTTTATTTCGCCAAAAATAGAAAAAGTTTCTTTTAGTTTATCAGGCTTCGTGAATTAGTTACTTACACTTGAATTCCAAATCTTGTCTCTGTGCGCTATTGCCTTTTTTAAGAGTAAACTTAATAAAATAGATAAAACAGCATAGGCCAAGAAAAAATAAAGTCCAATACACACCGATGCTTCAATTTCAACTCCCACTTGTAGGTTCGAGAAACTCATATAAGTCAGAAATGACGAAGCTACAAATACATCAGCCATACTCCATTTAGAAATTCCGGTTAAGAGTTTTTGTGGAAAATAGCGTTCTACCTTTTTAATGAGCAGCAAGAATAAACTAATTAACAACTTAATCAAAGGAATAATTATACTAAACAATGCTAGCGCAACAGCGACTACATAATTATCTTCTCTCCAAAGATTTATAATCACATCTACGACACTTTTCTGTTGAAAATAAAAGTATGTTTTCTCAGGAAAAACCTTATTGATACCGTAAGTTTCTGAGGCATAGCGATCACTCATAGCAACTAAAGAATCTCTAAATATTTTTTTGATACTTACCATTTGTTCCCTTACAACACTCAAATAAGGAAAAAGCATAGGTTTAGCTACAGGCAATGCAGAAGATAAACTTTTTAATTTCTCCGCAGAGGTCTCCCCTACCATAGGAATATTTTTAACCAATTCAGCAGATGAATTCAAATTATCCTTTAAACTTATTATTTTTCCATCTAAATACTCAACACCTTTATTTACAGAATCCAGAATAGAATCGATTTTATTTGTGACACTTTGATCCATTGAATCTAAGAGCTCCTTTCCGCGGTCATATTCTGGTGTATTGATGGGGGTAATTTTAGCTTTAACGGTAAAATCAGTTTTATATGCCTCTAATTGCATCATAGGATTAAAAATTCCCTGTAGCAAAAAACTTATCCCAATAAATGTTACAGACAGGAAAAGAGCGAAAATTCGATGTTTCTTTCCATACATAAATAGCAAAATAATTGCATACAGAACACTAACTATAAGAAAAACTATTGCGTTCTCGTTGGCAATGCTTTGATGCTTTTTTGCTTCTATTTCTAAGAGCGCAGTCTTTTCTTTTTTCTTCTGGTATTCAACCTCTGTTAACCATTCTTGTAAATTGAGTAATCTATCGCTGTAGTCCAAAATTTTCGCTCTTTCTTCGAGAGCGCT
>VGMK01000190.1 GCA_016866375.1 Bacteroidota bacterium | reverse complement strand
TGATGGCTTTTGCTCCCCCTGTTGGACTTGAACCAACGACCCTCTGATTAACAGTCAGATGCTCTAACCAACTGAGCTAAGGAGGAATGTATTTCCTTTTTTAAGACTGCAAATATATGAAATTGTTTGAATTCAGAAGTATATTAAGCTAAAAATCATCTTCCTCTAAATTGAAATCCTCCATTGTTGGCTCAAATGTATCCATCTCAGAATCTATCAAATCTTCTTGTGTAACATCGCCTTTCGTTGTTGGTCGGAGAATATTTGTTTTCGATACGTTTAATCTTATTTCCGTGCGCGGTAATCCCTCGTCCTGTGGGTAAGCTTTAGCAAATGGAGTTCCTATTACTTCAATGAGAGTGCCCCGAGTTAAGAAATCTATAATTCGCATATTGGAACCTTCGCGCTTCCAGATAGTACAGTTCACCCAAGTAGTTTTGGTTTTTGTCTGTCCGGTTTTTTTATCCTTCCAATTTTTATTGTGCGCAACAGGAAAATTAATGGCTAAAATACCTCGATCCATTGTTTTTACAACGGCGTCTTTGCCAATATTTCCAATTAAACGCGTCTCAAAAATAGTTGCCATTGATACTTAAATAAGTCGAAATTTAGTAAAAAAATCGTTCGTTATTACGAAATCAGCTGTGAGGAAATATTTCTAGATTCTACACCCGGCCGAAACGTTCAACAGAAGTAAATTTTGTTCTGATTATTTAAGCGTGTTTTTACTCAACTAATTTTTTTACAAAATTTGGTGTCGCAAAAGAGGCTTCATGAATGTTTTCATTGTAATAACGGAGCCCCTCTTGGTTTACGAAAGCCGCTACACGAAATGAATCTTTAAGTCTACTCACAGCCACATTCCCTTTTAATCCATATTGAAAACTCCACATACCAGTTGGGTAGGTAGGTACAAAAAATAAAGAAATGGGTGCATTATTTTTTCCAAAAATATGCTGTAAGGTCTTGTTCAACTCCGCAAACGCCTTTTCGTTAAATTTGGGAGATTCACCCTGTGCAACTAAAACTCCCTTTTCCTTGAGCGCGTTGTAGCAATTTGTATAAAAATCTACTGAAAACAAACCTTCAGCGGGGCCAACCGGGTCAGAACCGTCAACAATTATTAAATCGTAGCTATTGGCTTTGGCATTTTTCATGAAAGCGATTCCGTCGTCTACGATAAGTTTTAGTTTTGGATGATTAAATGCCGAAGCTATGTTTGGTAAAAATTGTTTACAGGCCTCAATGACGTGTCCGTCGATTTCAACCATGGTAACAGATTGAACAGAAGTGTGACGCAAAATTTCCCTCACAGTTCCACCATCACCACCGCCAATAACAAGAACATCTTTTGGTTCGTCTAACGAAAATAGGGCAGGGTGGGAGATCATTTCGTGGTAGTGAAATTCGTCTTTTTCCGTCGTCATTACCATATCGTCCAAGGCCAGCATTTTCCCATATTTATAAGATTCCAAAATGCGCACACGTTGAAATGGACTTTGAACATCGTAGAAAACATCCCCTGTGAAGCGAAGCGACAGGGCTTGATCGTCGTCTTTATCTGTGAACCAAACATTTCGGGTGAAAAACTCTGGATTACGCCATTCTGCTGCTTTTTGACGCATAGTAGTGATGTCAAAATCATTGCGCGTTAATAAGTTGACAGAACCACGTTTCATTTCAAGCGCAGAGTAGGATTTCGCTCCAAAACATTCTTTGAGGTGATCGAAGGATATCCAAGCATTCATTTCTCCACAAGTAAACAAGTCAACAGCGGCATAGCCATACTCAGGCCACGTATGGATAGCCAAATGGCTTTCTTGAATAACAACAACTCCTGAAACACCGTAAGGAGAAAAGTGATGAAAAGTTGAATTGATAACCGTAGCCCCTGCCTTTTGTGCTGCCCCAACCATGTCTCTTTCAATCGCTGCCACATCATTCATAATGTGGGGTTCACAATTCATAAACTCCACTAAAATATGATTGCCTAAAGCTTTACTCATCATCTCTTAAAATAATGGGCAAAAGTACACTTTTCAATGCGATAATTGCTGTTTTTTTCATTTTTAATGAGAATTTGTTTCCTGCAGATATTTCAAGTTTTCGAGGGAAACCTTCATTCTCGCATTTCCAAAGATAACCGTAACTTTTTCGCCATTGATTGACTCAACGGTTCCATTTCGGTTTGAGGAAATTAACTGAACCAAAGAACCACACTTTATTTTCTCTTGTTGGAAATCGTTTTTTTTCCTTACCTCTTTTGAAGAAACAAGAGACTGGTCACTGCTATTTGTTTTTTTTGCACTGCGCGCATTTATGGTTTTACGTGACTTTTCAAATGTTAAATAAGTTTTTATTTCAGAAAATAGTTCATCATTTACGCTCTTTTTTCTTGTATTTAAGGCAAAGCGTTCAACGAATGAAAGCATTTTTTTGCCGGCTTGAATTTCTTTGTTGAATAGGTCAACGCGCGCATTTTGAGAAGCTAATTTTACATTTAATTTTTCTGATTTCTCATCAAAATATAGTCTCGATTGCAATGCATCTCTTTGTGCAGTCTCGTGTTCTTTTATCAAGCGCTCCAGGTAATTTCTTTCCTTTTGAATGTCGTGTAACAATGCATCCATCTTAATTTTTCGTGGATCTAGCTTCAGCTTAGCACGTTTAATGATTTCATGATCAAAGCCATTTTGTGAGGCAACCTCAAAAGTAAATGAACTACCCGGTTGACCAATGGCTAATTTGTAAAGAGGCAATAAAGTCGAAATGTCAAAGAGCATGCACCCGTTAACAACATTTTTTAACTGTTCCGCTTTGGATTTTATAGTGGAGTAATGGGTTGTGATCACCGCAAACGATTTTCTCTCGTACAGTTCTTCAAGAAAAACCTCGGCCAAAACACCACCCAATTCAGGATCTGATCCAGACCCAAATTCGTCAAGCAGAAGAAGTGTACGCGCGTTGGAGGCTTCTAAAAAGTACTTCATTCTTTTTAAACGGTAAGAATATGTACTTAATTCATTATCAATAGATTGATTATCTCCAATATCCGAAAGTATTTGTTGAAAATAACACATTTCACTTTGCTCGTTTACTGGTATTAAAAACCCACATTGTAACATCATTTGGAGTAATCCAACCGTTTTGAGTGTGATGCTTTTTCCCCCTGCATTTGGACCGGAAATAACTACAATTTTTTGCTTTTCATTTAAAGTAATTTGTTGTGGAACAGTTACTTTTCCTTGATGTAGATTTGTTTTCCAAAGGATAGGGTGGAAGGCCTCAATTAAGTTCATCCTTGGCAATTTGTTTATAATTGGCAAGGAAGCTTTCATTTCTAATGCTAGTCTTGCTTTTGCTTGAATGAAATCCAATGAAATTAAAGCTTGATTATAGGCGGTGATCAGGGGTTTAAAACTTGCAATAAATCGCGTTAGTTTTTTTAAAATGCGCAAAATTTCTTTGTTCTCATCATCAATTAAATGATCTAATTCATTATTCAATGCTACATTCTGTAGAGGTTCAATGTAAGATAAATTTCCTGTTTTACTAGTCCCGTGTAAGTTTCCGGTGACTTTTCGTTTATATGCTGATTGCACCAGCAAAACGCGTCGGTTATTTACGAACGTCTCATATGTTT
>VGMK01000189.1 GCA_016866375.1 Bacteroidota bacterium | reverse complement strand
CTATCAATTTTAAAATTCAATACCTCAATTTGTTTTTTCTTGGATTGTGAAAAGGAGACATTTTGAGACATTAGAATCCCAAAAAGTAATACAAGAAATGACGTTATGATTAATTTCATTCTACTCATACTTCATTGAGTTTTCATTGAACTTAAGGATAGTAGTTTTTACTTTTTTGCCATGACTTTTTTTAGTTTCAATTAAATCGTAATATTTTGAATTAGTTGATTTTTGGAATTTAATATCGTATTCGTCATCTATATTCTGGAACATACTACTACCTTTATTTGCTTGATCATTTTCATAAGTTTGACCATCGTAAATTAAATGGATTTTATTTTCATTATCAACCCCATAAATTGCTCTTTTCCCCATTTCAAGACCCATTCCTGTGTATCCCCCTTCTAGAATAATTGCCAATTTTTGATCTCCAAAAAGAACAAATTTGTCTAACCAAGCAGGGTTTCCGAAACCAGCACCTGGATTGTACTCTGTGTTTTTTGAATGATTCAAAAGTTTCCAATTGTCATTAATCACCTCAAAACACGCTAAATAATTAGTACCTGAATAAACATGATAATGATTAGGATTAGTTACACCCATTACAACTAAACAAAA
Source organism: Bacteroidota bacterium (assembly GCA_016866375.1). Classification (GTDB taxonomy): domain Bacteria; phylum Bacteroidota; class Bacteroidia; order Flavobacteriales_D; family Crocinitomicaceae; genus UBA952. The sequence continues at coordinate 3,042 of VGMK01000189.1, read as the reverse complement.
GACTTTTCCTTTAAGTTTGTAAAGTTGTTTTCCAATAATTTCATAAGTTGGCTTAATTTCAGGATTTTGAGAATTCACAAATGCCTCGCCTAAATCTTCATCTCTAACATTCATCAAGTAAATTAATTCCTCATTAGAGATATTAATTAAACTACTTTCCAATAACTTAATAGGTTGGTCATCTATAATTGCTTGAATACTATCCTCAATAGATTTCAACTCGCTTTGAAGAGATAAAATTTCTTGATCTAAATTTTGATTTTCTTTAATCAGATTCTGCAGATTTTCATTTTTTGTTGAAAGCGTTTTTAATAATTCACTGGTCTTTTGGTCCGAATTAGAAATTGAAGTTTCTAGTTCGGTTTTTCTTTTGGTATAACTTAAATTTTCAGAAGATTGAACCGTTTTCAAACTATCCAAACGTGTTGATAGAATTTGAATTTGTTCTTTTTTAGATTGGGCATTTCCAAAAAAATAGAAACTCGTGATAACAATTAAAAAAACTAGCCGCAAAATAATTAATTTGATTTAGAAATTATACAATCGCATTTTTTAACAAAAAAACCACAAAAATCATCGTCAACAACTTTCATGTTTTCATCATATAGATATAGTTTGTTATTCTTAAACTCGAAATATTCACATCCAAAGGCATGTCCACCACTGACATCAAATAAATTGGATAATTTAAATTTTTTATTTAATTCAAGTTTGACTTTAAATAAAGTTTCTGTTTCGGATGTCCTTCCATGCTCATCATGCCCTCCACATTCCTGTTCAGCAATGATAAAACCATTTTTTATTTCGATACAAACAGTACAAACTCCAGTTCCGGGCCCTGTTGGTGGGGGTATACAATAATTTCCAGAATATGATTCAATTTCTTTTCTTTCTTCTTCAACTAATTTTAAGGAATCTTTAATTCGTTGTTCTTCTTTTTCTTTCAAAATTTTAGCTTCATTTTCATCTGAAGATTTATCATTTGATGTTGAGTTGTTTTTTGTTCCATCATTTTCATTTTGGCAACTTAAAATCGTTGTTAAAAGTAAGAGTGATAAGATGAGTTTATTCATATATATTAATTTCCCCCAAAAATACCAAAACCATGTAACTCCTGCAAGGACAAAAAGCTTATCTTAAATTTATTTAACCCCACCCAACCATCCACCATCTTTTTCGTCCAACTACTACTATGGATTTTTGGGAAGTTTTTAAATATACGCTTTGGATTATTGGTGGAGCCTTGTTTTTGCTAATTGTTGTTTTGTCGTTTATTGTATCACGGGGATTGGAGCGCAGAGATGGACCAACTGGGAAGCCGTTTACCTTTCACGAACGGATTTTCTATAACGTTGCGAATGATTTGATGAGCTATGCAAGAATTTTTAAAATTACCTACAACGAGATAAATATCATCGTTTACTTTTTCCTTATTCCTTTTTCTTGGTCGGTATTGTTGGATCTAATTTTTGAGTTTCACTACCTGAAAATTGCTTTCGGGGTGTTTGCCTTGGGATTTTATTTCTTGTGTCGTGATTTTCGTGCCTTCTCCGATAAACTCTTTCGACAATCGGTGAATTTCCTCAATTATTTTAATCGGTTTGGAAGCACTTACATCATTACTTCGGTATGGATTTGTGTATTCGTTCCTGCGAGCATTTATGCATTTTTGATATATTTACTGTTTCGATAATTTACAGGTATGCCGGTTCAGAATATTGTTTCAATCACCACCAATAGCGGGTTCAAAACCATAGAAATTCATCACGATGACCTTTCTCAATTGAAATGGCCAGTAGATGTGTTGGTGATTTCGGCATTTGAAGGTGGATATAATCCTATTCCTGGAACTTTAATACATGCGCTGGAAACCAATTGTAAGTTGAATGTTCGTGAATTATTCAATACAAGATTATACGATTTTCGGGATTCTTTGCATGCATGGGTTTCTCAAAAAATCGAAAACAATTCCTTTTCGTATATCGTGTGCTTGGAAGGCATGAATAGTAATGCAAATGATGCTGAGAGACTGGAGGGTCAACTCGAAGATTTATTGGCTGTTATATCAGTGCTTCAACAAAAAGGTATTTCTGTGAATACCATCGCCCTACCCTTTTTAGGAACCGGGCTACAACGCGTTAATCCAAAAGTGTTAGTTCCCTTGCTCATTTGGCAGTAATTTCTGTGCTTCAACAAAAAGGGATTTCTGTGAATAGTATCGCTCTTCCTTTTTTGGGAACTGGTCTTCAAAGGGTGAATCCGAAGGTGTTAGTTCCTTTACTTATTAAAAAATCAAAAGAACTTTTAGAAACGGTTCACGCGACTCAAACATTATATTTCGTTCACCCCAAAATGGAGGCCGTAGAATTATTCAATAACGAAATAAATAACTTATTGCACCGAGGTCCAGATCGTTTGGAACAATTGCGACGTGATACAGAGGTCGCCAATATGCTGGATGTAATTTCAGTTAAGCTCACCAAAATGAAAACTAATTTTGCATGGAACTCAATGCACTCTGTCGATGAATTGACAAGGAGAATCACGCAAGACGATATTCGTTTTTACGAATTAGGGATTTTAACCCGAAGGGCAATGGAGGCCATTTTGAAATCCTTGCTTAAATCGGATAGTTTTATGACACTTTCCGAGATGGTTTTTGAACTCAAACGCTTTAATATTTCATCTTGGATGATGAGCTATATGCATACCTTGCGTTCATTTGGAAATTTCTTAGCACACGACTCCGATTTGGATGACCCTTCTATGCAAATGACCAAGGAAGACGTATTATTTTTTATCAAAGCACTCGATCGTTTCGTGGATATTATTTCAAATCATTGCCGCAACCAATAGGTGTGCAATTCCACTGCATAGTTCGATTGTAATCTTTGTGTATTAAAAACATCTGGCTTCGGTCAGGTATAATACTAACTAAAAAATTGATTAAGATGATTATTGAAATTACCGCGGACAATTACGAAGCAATTGTTCAGCAAAATGAAAAACCCGTATTACTTGACTTCTACGCAACATGGTGTG
>VGMK01000188.1 GCA_016866375.1 Bacteroidota bacterium | reverse complement strand
AACAAAAGCCTATTTTCGCACCATCGCCAATAATGGGCCAGTTGAGCGGATTTGGATCGCTTGTTTGAAGTCTTAGTGTCATTACAGCCCAATCGTCAACGTGATTGTGCCCGTGCGAGGAGTGATAGGTCATACTTCCTCTCCATGAATCGACATATGACATTGTGTTACCGTCTTTTTTGTAAACACGTTGAATCAACATTTGCTTTGGATTTGGGTTGCCATTTGGACAGGTAAAAGCTCCTGAACCATTGACATTGTAAATTGTATCATTTCCACAAATGAAGGCGCGTTTGCCATTGGCGTCTTGTCCTCTTACTGTGAAGGATCCGTGACCAATATTTGGTGTTGAACCGGTAACGCGTAATCTTCCGTTGTCTGGCCCTTGTCCGTTGTAATTTGTTCCTGCATTCGTTTGTGGGTATTCAGTCCATCCATTATTTGCTATACCTTTCCATGATGCGGTTATATCAGGATAAAGAAAACAATTTTGGGTTCCGTCAGCACACACACAAGATGTTGCATTCGTTGTTGTACACTGGGCGTTCAACTGATAACATAGGAGCAAAAGGGCTGTGGAGAGTAAAAAAAACTTCATATTAAATATATTTAGTGTTTAAAGTTACAGAATTAGCTATTGGAAACAAAAAAAAGTACAAAAAGTTTTCAGTCAAGCAAGTCAACCATTTCAAAAGTGTTCTTATTGCATTCATATTTGCAAGATCACAGTATGACGAGCAAAAGGCACAATGTGTTGGTTTCTAACATTTTTTTTACCGAGATTTTCTCAAATGAGAAATTGTAATAAATTTGTAAAACTAAAAAAAATAAATATGAAAAAAATTTTACTTTTTGCCTCTTTTTTAATTTGTGGTATTTCATCAAATGCTCAAATTGTTGTTAACGGTAATTTTGAATCACCCGCAACTCCTTTACTTCCCGGTGTAGCCTATGATTCTCCTGGATGGGGACAAGGTCTTTACACCATTGAAACATCTGGCGCCTATGCTGGTGCTCAATATGCAAAGATCAAAACAATTTTTGATCCGGTAACTGCGGGTCTTTTACAATGGCCTTCTGATACCATTGCAGGCTTCATACAACAATATGTCCCCGGAGCAATTACCAATCCGGCCTCTTGGACCCTAAATTTTGCATACAAAAATATAGTACAAGCAGGAGATTCAGCTGCTGTTTTTCTTCAGATTTATGACACGTTAACTGCAGATCCAAACGATGATGTTGTCATGTATGCTACTGCCAATGTGTATACTGGCACTACAGCCAATTGGACAATGGAATCTTTACCTGTTCAAGAATTCCAGGCCGCAGGATACACAGCAAATGCTTTCCTTATAATTGCTTCTTCTTCGATTGGATTTTTATTCAATGAGGGAAATGGATATCCAGGCAGTGAATTATGGTTAGATAATGTTCAAATAAACACAACAACAGGAGTGATTGAGCTTTCTACCAATGTTAATGTATATCCAAATCCAGCAAATGATGTATTGAATATATCAACAAACGGCGAAATTTCGGATATTGTTATTTCAACACTTGATGGAAAGGTAGTTCACAAATCGCAGGAGACTAGCATAGATGTTTCGAAACTAAATGCAGGGATGTATATATATCAAGTTACTGTGAATGGTAAAGTAACTAAAGGAAATTTTGTTAAAAACTAAGAATTTAGATTACAAAATTGTAAAACTGTCATCAATTGATGACAGTTTTTTTTTAATCTCTTCGGACCTTTTGGTGTGATAAAAGAGAAACTATTAAATTTCACATCGTTAAATTTATGAGATTCATTTTTGGCTATTAAGCCAAATCTTAAAATTGGAAATACATAGTTTCATTGCATACTGACATTGATTCGATACACATCTAATGAGGAAGTTTTGCATGACAAGAAATTTAAAAGGTGTAGAGACTTATAAACTTCTCATTAATTCTTCAGCGGCCAAATACCCATTTAATTTACCGGAGTTGACAAGTTTTGTAAGACGTTCACTCTCGGTTGGATACAAAGGATGATTTTCCATTTTTGATAACCACAGCTCACCAACATATTGATTCATCAATTGCAACTCCTGTTGGTTTCTGTTGTATTGAATCCAACCATCGTTCGAATGTTTTGTAAAGAAGGTGCAGATCGTTTGCCAAACCTCATCGAGCCCTTGCTTTTCAATGCTGCTGGTGACCAAAGCAGGTACGATCCACTCATTTTCCTTCGATGGAAAAAGATGAAGAGCCGAAGCATATTGGGCTCGTGCTAATTTTGCTTTGACTATATTTTCTCCATCCGCCTTTGTAATTACAAGTGCGTCAGCCATTTCCATTATTCCACGTTTTATTCCTTGCAAATCATCACCTGCTCCCGCTAACATCAACAGCAAAAAGAAATCTACCATAGAATGAACGAATGTTTCTGACTGACCAACTCCAACGGTTTCGATGAGAATAATATCATATCCAGCGGCTTCACAAAGCACTATTGATTCTCTTGTATGCTTCGCAACCCCCCCGAGATTCAATCCACTTGGCGTTGGCCGAATAAATACTTGCTCTTGGTTTGAAAGCCATTCCATTCTTGTTTTATCACCTAATATACTTCCTCCTGAAATCGAAGAAGATGGATCAATCGCCAAAACCGCTATGCGAAGACCTTTTTCAAGAATGACTCTACCAAAAGATTCAATAAAGGTACTTTTACCCACACCAGGAACTCCCGTAATTCCAATGCGCCAGCTAGACTTTTTATTCGAAAGACACTTCTTTAATAACTTTGAGGCCTCTTCGCGATCTGGCTGTTTAGCACTTTCAATTAGCGTGATCGCCTTGCTTAATTCGTATGGGTTTCCGCTACTTATGCCTTTCCATAGATGATTTGCCTTGAATTCCTTGTTACGAGATTTTCGGCTTTTTAACCAGTCCTCTATTTTTTTTTGATTAGGCATGGCAAAGATCTTTCAGGGCCTCCATTGCAATTTTTATACTCGATCTCACTTGTGATATGGAAGCTTCCATCATGTAACATGGCGCAGTAATGATTCGATGCCCATGATCAATTAAAATCTCATTTGTACCCTTGTCCTCCGTGGTGGCACCAATACTTTCCAAGCCTTTCTGAAAGTCTTCAATTGTGTATGGCGACGCATCTTTTTTGCTTCCAATGGCAAGATGAGCAATAATTCCAGATCCTTCGAGCGCTTTTGCCACAACCACAGGACTCACACACAAGGCAAGGAGCGGTTTCCTGTGGTGAATGAGTTGTATTAAGAACGATTTCACGTCATTTCGTATGCTTCCCTCCGGACCTGAAAATGCCCAACTCGTAAAATTTTTTGCGCTACCAAACCCTCCTGGTATAACAAGTGCATCTAAATCCATAGGGTTTACATCGTCAATAGTTAAGATCGTGCCTCTGGAAATACGAGCTGCCTCAATAAGCATATTTCGTTGTTCATTCATTTCCTCCCCGGTACTATGATTTATCACGTGATGTTGGGGTGCATTTATTGATATGCAAAGGGCTTGAGCTCCTATTTCATCGATGGCAAGCAGGCTAAGTACCGCTTCATGAATTTCAGCGCCATCATACACACCACATCCTGACATACATTTCTTTTTTGTGAAGATAGTTAATATTTGACATACACCATATTGCAGTAGTTTATTCCAAATTAATGTTGACCTCGCGGATAGCCAAGGTGGCGGGATAATCAATAACCACCAAAAA
>VGMK01000187.1 GCA_016866375.1 Bacteroidota bacterium | reverse complement strand
ATTACCTTTGAAGCGCCAAATTTCAACCTCAAGGCCGGGAATTTCCGAACACAAATCGAAGCTGAAATCATTAAAGAAAAAATGGTTCTTCAATTCCCGCTTAATAATATATTGAAGGAAAAAATTATGATGCCAAGCATCAATTAAAATGTTTCCACCCTTGAGCCTTTAGGGCAACTGCAGTGCCTTGTTTATCGATATGGTATATGCCATCGTTTGCATCGGTAATGTGTCCAATGATTGCAAAATGAGGATTGCTTTGAATATTACCCACATCTTTTTGATCAATCGTAAAAAGTAATTCATAATCTTCCCCACCATTTAAGGAAACTGTTGCAGGATCCAGATCAAAATCTAAAGCTGTTTGGATGGTTTGTGTATCCATGGGAATTTTTTCTCCATACAAATGACAACCCACCTGAGAGGCCTTGCACAGGTGGAGAATTTCCGACGCTAGCCCATCTGAAACATCAATCATAGATGTTGGAACTACACCGAGCTGATTTAAAATAGTTATGATGTCTTTTCTGGCCTCTGGTTTAAGTTGACGTTGAATAATGTAGTCGAACCCCTCTAACTCAGGTTGAATCTTCGGATTTGCTTTAAAGACCTCCTTCTCTCTTTCTAATACCTGAAGGCCCATGTATGCCCCCCCAAGATCGCCGCTAACCACCAACAGGTCGAAATTCTTGGCACCAGATCGCTTGGTTATTTTTGTTTTTTCAACCTTCCCCAGAATTGTAATCGATATTGTTAAACCAAAAGGTGCAGCTGTTGTATCGCCCCCCACTAAGCTTATGGAAAATTTTTCGCAAGCAGCATGAATTCCGGCATACAATTCTTCAAGTGCTTCCACGCTATATTTACTCGAAACAGCTATTGAAACCGTAATAAAATTGGCAGTAGCATTCATTGCGCAAATGTCCGAAACATTTACCGACACAGCCTTGTACCCCAGGTGTTTGAGAGGCATATACATCGGGTCAAAGTGAACACCTTCAACTAAGAAATCTGTTGAAATTACTTGTACTAATTCATCATCAAGACATATTCCTGCGGCGTCGTCTCCTATCCCAACAACTAATTCGGAATGTTTCGATTGAAAGGGACGAGTTAATTCTTCTATGAGTGAAAATTCTCCTACTTCCGAAATTTTCCTTAAGGGTTGCTGATGATCCATGAGGTAAAGTTACGCATGTTTGATTTCATTATTCCTATTCTATGAATGAAATCTTTTTAGGATTTTCTTCCCGTTTGATTTCACAAGACTGGCGTTTTGCTGTGAACAAGAGTGCAGGAAAATGTGTTAAAGAGAAATGAAAACTGTCTTATTTATTGGCGCTAGTTCAGACGTAGCGCTCGAATCAAAAAAACTACTTGAATCACAAGGGAATTCAATTATTTGTATAACTCGGCAAAGCACTGATATATTGCCTAACGCGCTCATAGGAAACCCAGTTGACAATAATCTTCCCGAGATCGACTTTCAAATAGACGGATTAGTTTATTTTCCGGGGAGTATCACATTGAAACCATTCAGATCTTTAAAACAAAACGACTTTCAGCAAGAATTGGAGGTAAATGTGTTGGGTGCAATTAATGCTATTCAGAAATACAGTTCCAAATTGAATGAAGGGTCAAGCATTGTCCTAATAAGCACTGTTGCCGTTCAGGTTGGTATGCCTTTTCATAGTGCTGTATCAGTTGCGAAAGGGGCTTTGGAAGGTCTTACTCGCGCTCTCGCTGCAGAATTCGCCCCTAAAATTCGTGTGAATTGCCTTGCACCATCATTGACGAATACCAAAATGGCTGAAAAATTTCTAAGTACGCCAGAAAAAGAAGAGGCAGTTGCCCAAAGGCACCCTCTCAAAATGGTTGGGAAAAAAGAGGATTTAGCAAATGCCATTACTTTTTTACTTAACGATACCACGAGATGGATGACGGGTCAAATTTTACATATTGACGGTGGAATGTCCACGTTGCGCGTATGAGTTACAAAGGAAACAAAAGTTATCTTCAAACAAAAGCATGCGCTAGTTGTAAAAAAGAGTTCTCTTGGCGCAAAAAGTGGGAGAAAAATTGGAATGACGTAAAATATTGCAGCGATCGTTGCCGAAAAAACAAACATGAATAAAACGTACACGGCTATTAAACTTGTTCTCGGGGACCAACTTAATTTAAATCACCCTTGGTTTAAAGAAGTGGATGAGGACGTTCTTTTTGTTATGATGGAGGTTCGTAGTGAAACAGACTATGTAAAACACCACATTCAAAAGGTTGTTGCCATTTTTGATGCCATGCGCAAGTTTGCTAAAATACAGGAAGAAAAAGGCCATCACATTCATTACATCAAAATAAATGATTCACAAAATAAACCAACAATAACTGAAAATCTGAAGTCAGTTTGTTCGAAATACGCTGCTAAAGAAGTCCATTACCAATTACCCGACGAATATCGCGTTGACCAAGAATTAAAGCAACTAGAAAAAAATCTAGGTATTCCAATACATAATTCAGACACGCAGCATTTTTTAACCACTCGAGGTGAGTTTGGAGAATTTTTTAGTGGAAAGAAGAGCTTTTTGATGGAGAACTTTTACCGTTACATGCGTGTGAAGCATCGCATTCTTCTAGAATTAGGAAATAAGCCGATTGGCGGAAAATGGAATTTTGATCAAGAAAACAGAAAAAAAGTTCCCAAAAATCACGCGATACAAACAGTCGGTCTATTCACAAAAAATGTATCTGACATTTTAGACGACATTCATCTTGCAGGATTAAAGACAATTGGTGAAATTTCTCCAACAAAATTTTCATGGACCACAACGCGTACTGAGGCGCTGGAGCTATTGGAGCAATTTGTTACTACTGCTCTTCCATTATTCGGCACGCTTCAGGATGCGATGACGGAGCAGCACTGGTATTTGTATCATTCGCGTCTTTCGTTTGCAATGAATATCAAATTGATAAGCCCATTAGAGGTAATTAAACGTGTAGAAAAAGCATACCTTGAAAATTCTGATGCTTACGAACTGAATCAAATCGAGGGATTCATACGGCAAATTTTAGGATGGAGAGAGTATATGCGGGGAGTATACTGGTCACAAATGCCAAGCTACGCAGCACTCAATTTCTTTGAAAACAAACGATCACTCCCGTCTTGGTTTTGGAATGGAAAAACAAAAATGAATTGCTTGAAACATGCCATTTCACAATCGCTTGAACATGCCTATGCCCATCACATTCAGCGTTTAATGGTAACAGGAAACTTTTCACTTCTTGCGGGAATTCATCCAGACGAAGTAGATAATTGGTACTTAGGAATTTACATTGATGCGTTTGAATGGGTTGAAATCACCAACACGCGAGGAATGAGCCAATTTGCAGATGGAGGAATCGTTGGTTCAAAACCCTATGTCAGCTCTTCCGCATACATTAATAAAATGAGTGATTATTGTGGAAGCTGTTATTATTCGAACGATAAAAAAGTTGGCGATAAGGCCTGTCCTTTCAACTCACTCTACTGGAACTTTTTTGACAACCACGCAGAAAAACTGCGTTCAAACCCGAGGTTGGGAATGATGCTGAAAATTTGGAATAATATGGCACCGAAGGAGCGCTCGGAAATCCTGTCTCAAGCATCAGTTTACCTTGATAAAATAGAACTTTTATGAAAAAAATTAGCATTATCCTACTAACGAGCGATTTGAGGCTTCATGACAACCTCTCGCTGCAAGAAGCTATTAAAGAAAATGACGAAGTTATCCCCTTATTTTGTTGGGATGAGG
>VGMK01000186.1 GCA_016866375.1 Bacteroidota bacterium | reverse complement strand
ACGGAATATTGTGGCTGTAAAACGACTGTTGCTGTAAATTCTTGGACGGCAGGAATGGAGGTTTTTCTGCGGTGGTGGGGTGTAGGTGAAGGCGATGAAGTAATTATCCCCGTTTACACGTACTGTGCAAGTGCAAATGTGGTTATTCATACCGGTGCAAAACCTGTGATGGTGGATATCAGTTCGGATGACTTTAATATTTCATTGGAAAAAATAAAAGCGGCCATCACTCCAAAAACCAAAGTAATCATGCCTGTTGACATTTCAGGATATCCATGTGATTACAGCGCAATATATAAAATTGTGGAATCTGCAAAAGATATTTTTACAGCAAAAAATGATAATGAGCGTAAATTGGGCAGGATTTTAATTGCTGCCGATGCCGCACATAGTTTTGGTGCTACATATGAAGGTAAAAGAAGTGGGGCTCTTGCGGATGTTACTTGTTTCTCTTTTCACGCCGTGAAAAACTTAACAACGGCTGAAGGGGGTGCCGTTTGTTTCAATCTGCCCGATAGCTTCGATCACGAAGAAATTTACAAGGAGTTTTGTATTAAAATCTTACACGGTCAATCAAAAGATGCGCTTGCGAAAACGGTAAAAGGGGCCTGGCGGTATGACGTGCTAGAGCCGGGATTTAAATGTAATATGACGGATTTGCAGGCGGCAATTGGTTTGGTAGAACTCGAACGATACGAAGAGAATTTAGAAAGAAGAAAACAAATATTTGAGGCTTATGACGCGGCCTTTAAGCCAGAGAATTGGGCGATTACACCCGTTTATAAAAGCGACAATCGAGAAACTTGCTACCATCTTTATTTGTTGAGAATCGCAAATGTGTCCGAAGCACAACGCGACGCTATCATACAAGAGATTTTTGAGCAAGATGTTGCAGTGAATGTACATTTTCAGCCGCTACCGCTCTTGACTGCTTATAAGGAAAGAGGCTATACAATAGATCATTTTCCCGAAGCTTATTTAAAATATGCCGCAGAAATTTCGCTTCCTGTTTATTTTAACTTATCTGATGAACAGGTGAATTCTGTAATTCTTGCCGTTAAAAATGCGGTCAAATCGGTGATAGGATAATTTAAGTTTTTCTTCTCGAAAGCTTGAATCCTAAGATTGCCATAGGGAAATAAGCAAGGATTAAATCTATGGAATCAAACCAAAGAGGTGAAGGTCAAATCAGCACCATGTATAGGCCGCCTGCAAAATAAAATCCTGCCATCAATAAAGGAAAAAACAACTTTTTTGCTTTCGAAAAATAAGTGTAAAAAACAACTCCAATCAAAGTGCCTAATGAATGCGACAAAAAAGGAAATAAGTAATGTTTTGTTTCCATAACTGACATTGCTTTTGCTAAGTCTTCTGAATTATTCATGTCATAACCACTTGGGGAGGAATTATTTCCATTCCAAGAGTAAAAATTAACGAATTGAAAGCCGCGCCTAAAACTAAAGAGACAATAAAAAGAAATACAGACTTCATGTGGAAATTTTATCAAAAATATAGAATTAACCTTTACTTACCAATCCTTAATCCATTTCAATTTAGAAACCTGCGCATTGGTATAAGGAAAAACAACTTTGCGAAAAATAGGATAGAGCACTCGCGTGAAAAATCGAGCTGTTTTGTATATCTTCCCTAATTGCCAAGTAACTGAAATGTGCTGAACACCATTCGTTGTTAGAACAATATAATTTTTGGAATAGTACGTCGGTAAAACATCTAGCACTCCATCCGGTCCTGGAAATTCGTGCAAGACTCTTCCGTGCGATAAATCACTTGATTTTTTTTCAAAATGCTTTCGGAGTTTTTTCCATTTTTTTTGTTTAATACACCTGCAAACGCTACAATTCTTTGAACAGGTATTACTAAAAAATAAGTCAGTATTAAAATCATCTTTTTGCATGTGAATAGTAGTGTAATTTGAATAAATTCCACCTAGTGGCAATTCAAGTCTATTCAACGTATCAGGGGCAAATTGGCCTTTCTCATGGTGATAGAAAAAATGTTGAGAAAGGGGCTCGGAATATGGATTGTAATGCACGAGCACTTCATAATCTTGAATAGGGAGATTGGGAACAAGATAGGATGATTCAACGTGTTTTAGTTGATTATTCCGGTCATTTAGAAAAATGGGGAAGGTATACGATTCATTAGGTTCTAAATTCACGATGCTTGTTTAACCGCGATAAAGTGACGTATCCATTTCTAATTCAATAGGGTCAGTATAAACTTGTTCGTAGTAGTCGCCCGATGAAGGAAAGATTCCAGAACCAGAGCTAGAAACTTTATACCATTGTAATTGAATGATACGCTTTCCTCGATTTTGGGAAGACGGAATAACGATAGCATGTCGAATAGAGTCAAGATTTGTGAAAACCACATTCCACTGGATGATATTTTTTGTGTTTGCTCCAGTTGTAACCGGTTTTAGATCTATGGAAAGATAAATTGGACGAAGATTAGCGAATGAATTTTCTACAATAAAAGTAGCGAATAAGAACACTAAAATTGTTTTTTTCATAGTTTCTTAATCTCTGAACATTTTTGGATAGCGAGGAGCATTTTCTACAAGTTTATTCCATTCTTTCCACGTGTAATAGCGATTTTCAAATTCAAGTTGGCCATCGCTGTAAACAATTAATTGCGCATTTTGGCCATTTTCCGAGTAGGAAACTCGAGCATAACATTCCTTTATTTCTGTAATTGAAAGTGAAGGCTCGTTTCTTTGAGGGAAATCAATTTCAATACCCCGATATCTTTGATTTCCTTCCAATTTTTGATAAAAAAAGGAAGCATGTTCACCTAAATATTTTTGAATTAAAGAATAAATGAGATAATCCTTTAGTTTTATTTCACCTTGATATATGCCATTTTCCAATTTTAATTCATCCAGCTTCCAATTCATAGTATCTAAGATGTGCAATAACGATTTAACACGAATATTTGAAGTGTCTTGTCTTTCTAATCCAATGTAATATACTTTTGGCAATTGAAAAATCAATGCGGGGGTTTCTACCTTTTCTAATTCGAAGGATTGATCTTCTTTTTCAAGCGCTTTTTGAGCTATTCCCACCCAATAAGCAATGGAATCTCGCTTTAGCAGCATTTCCTCCCACGATTTAAATGTGGCAGATTGAGGTATTAGGGAATTCGCACTAAGCTTAAATTCCTTTTGCTCTTTGGAACTGAATTTATCCCATGAGATTAATTCGTTTATGTTTTCCGTGCAACCAAACTTGTATTTTCTGGAATAGATAATTGTTCCATTGGAATTTTGAATTCTCCACTCGCCATTCCGAATTCCTTTATCGTAATATCCCGTGGTAAGAAATCTATTAATGGTATCTATTTCAACTAATTTTCCATGTAAGCGATTCTCTAAATATTCTTTTTTAGAAAATAAAATCCCAGTTGAACTGTAGTGCTCATCAATTTTTAGATTATTGTTAATTTCCACTTTAAGTTTTATTCCTCCGGAATTGTAATATTGTATTGAGTTTTGATGGATTTCCTTTGAACCATTGGTTGAAGTGTTTTCTGATATTAGTATCCCCGAAGAATTCCATTTTTTATACTGATCGTATCGCGTGGTTTCCTTCCAGTATCCATGTCGGTATTGTTCCATTAGGCCATTTTGAAAATAGCTCACAAAATTGGTGTCTGCATTTGGTAAATTATTCAGAATTGATTTGAGTTGGAGGTTGTCGTAATAGAGTTTCTCGAAAAGCAAATAGTTTTGGTTATTCCAATTGCTTTGGGTTCCATTCGAATAAATGGCAT
>VGMK01000185.1 GCA_016866375.1 Bacteroidota bacterium | reverse complement strand
CTTTACAGCCTTTCACCTTTTTCATAGAGACAACCAGTTTCTTTTGAAACGCATTGTCTGAATCATTACTATTCAAATGCTCATAGGTCTGCTGAAATTCGAACATACATTGCTCGGGATCATTTACGGTAGAATCCGTCATACAATGGCAAATATCTCTTGCCATGTTATCAAAATCCTCCTCATCGGCCGAACAAGAGATTAATATGAGAAGGGTAAACAAAGAAATTTTCACAATATAATTATAGGAATTAAGGATGATATGCCATTAAAAATTTACCACTAAATCCATATTCAAATTATGAATTCATTTCAACGATATCTGAAAATGCGAAAACAGGTGATCCTTCATAATTTTTCTTATTAAACTTTTTAAACCTTTCTAGCGTCATTCTTGTTACTTTTATATTCAATTTTCAAGATATGAGAAAGTGGGAGACAATCAAAATCTACCAAGATATAAAATTCGAATTGTTTGAAGGAATTGCTAAAATCACCATAAATAGGCCGCAGGTTTATAACGCCTTTAGACCGGAAACTAATTTTGAGATGCTAGATGCAATGGCTATTTGTAGGGAAAGACAGGATATTGGAGTAGTCGTTTTTACCGGAGAGGGCGACAAAGCCTTCTGCTCCGGAGGAGATCAAAACGTAAAAGGTATTGGGGGTTATATTTCAGAAAATGGGGTCCCAAGATTAAATGTACTTGATTTGCATAAATCAATCCGATCACTGCCAAAACCTGTCATTGCTATGGTAAACGGATACGCGATCGGTGGCGGACATGTTTTACACGTTGTTTGCGACTTAACAATTGCCTCAGAAAATGCTCGTTTTGGTCAAACAGGTCCAAAGGTAGGTAGTTTTGATGGCGGCTTTGGAAGTTCATTCCTTGCGCGCCATGTTGGTCAAAAAAAAGCAAGAGAAATTTGGTTTTTATGTAACCAATATACAGCAGAGGAAGCCGAAAAAATGGGTATGGTAAATAAAGTTGTTCCATTGAATCAATTGGAAAATACCGTGGTTGAGTGGAGTAAAATCATTATGAAAAGAAGTCCCCTCGCCTTGCGCATGATCAAACGCGCAATGAACGCAGAACTCGATGGCCAACATGGATTGATGGAATTAGCCGGCGATGCTACCCTACTGTACTACCTCACTGAAGAAGCTCAAGAAGGGAAAAGTGCTTTTCTTGAAAAACGCGATCCGAATTTCCAAAAATACCCGAAATTTCCTTAAACATGAACATTAATGAGTTAGAGCCGAAAGTACTTTGGTCACACTTTGCAGAATTGAATGCCGTTCCAAGACCTTCAAAAAAAGAAGAGCGCATTCGAGCCTTTATGGTTGATTTTGGAAAAAATCTTCAACTTGAAACCATTGTTGATGACATAGGAAATGTCATTATAAAGAAAAAAGCCACCATCGGAATGGAAAACAGTAAAACCGTAATACTACAAGCTCATTTGGATATGGTTCATCAAAAAAATTCCAATACCGTTTTTGACTTCGAAAAACAAGGAATTGAGATGTTTGTTGACGGAGATTGGGTAAAAGCCAAGGGAACAACACTTGGCGCCGATAATGGAATTGGTGTTGCTGCTATAATGGCTATTTTATCATCCAAAGAAATACCCCATCCTGCTCTTGAGGCATTTTTTACAATAGACGAAGAAACCGGAATGACTGGCGCAATGAAAATGGATGGGTCTCTATTTCACGGTGAAATATTGTTAAATATCGATACGGAAGATGACGACGAACTTTCTATTGGTTGCGCAGGGGGAATTGACACCAATACCTCCTATTCCTACAGCGAACACTCCGTAACAGCAAACAGTAGCTTTTTTGAAATTTCAGTGAGAGGTTTACTCGGCGGTCACTCCGGTATGGATATAGACAAAGGTCGTGGCAATGCCAACAAATGGATGGCTCGTATTTTATGGGAAATAAGTCAGAAAATATCAATCCAACTGATTTCTTTTGATGGGGGAAGTTTGAGAAATGCAATTCCCCGCGAAGCCACTGCGCTTATTGCTTTGCAAACGAGGGACATCCAACAATTTCAATTCATACTCAATCAGCAAATTTCAACCATAAAAGAGGAATACAAAAGCATTGAACCAAGTGTTCAAATTGCTGCAAAAAAAGTAAATTCCTCGGAAAAAGCGCTGTCAGATGCTGATTACAAGAAAATTTTAAATCTGCTCTGTGCCATTCACAACGGTGTTTTTCGTATGAGCCCTGACATTGAAGGTTTAGTTGAAGCTTCTTCAAGTCTAGCCCGTGTAATAATTAAAGATGGTAAATTTATAACACAATCTTTACAAAGAAGCAGTGTTGAAAGTACCAAAACTGAGGTTGCTATGGCAATAAGCTGCGCATTCGAGAATATGGGTTGCCAAGTCACCCAAGGCGGCGAATACCCTGGTTGGAAACCAAATCCTGACTCTGAAATTCTTAAATTAATGGAGTCTTTATACTTTGAAATGTTTAAGGAAATTCCAAAAGTTAAAGCGTGTCACGCAGGATTAGAATGCGGGATTCTCGGAAAACACCTTCCGAATGTAGACATGATTTCTTTTGGTCCAAACATTAGAGCTGCTCATTCACCCGATGAAATGGTTCAAATAAGCTCTGTTCAGAAATTTTGGACTTACTACCTTGAAACCCTTTCAAGAATTCCCAAAAACTAATTCACAGCGCATATTTATACTACTTTTAGCTATGGAATTTAAATTAAATAAAATAGAGGAGGCGATTGAAGAAATCAAAAATGGCAAGGTAATCATTGTGGTGGATGACGAAGACCGCGAAAACGAAGGGGATTTTTTAACTGCTGCTAGAAATGCTACACCGGAAATAATAAATTTCATGGCTACACACGGTAGAGGTCTCATTTGTGCTCCATTGAGTGAAGAGCGTTGTGATCAACTCGGTTTAGAAATGATGGTTAGAAATAACTCCGCAGCATATGAAACTCCGTTCACCGTAAGTATTGATTTAATTGGACATGGATGCACCACAGGAATAAGTGCAAGTGACAGAGCTAAAACAATATCAGCACTAATAAATCCTAAAACAAGGCCTGAGGAATTAGGAAAACCCGGTCATATTTTTCCGCTGAGAGCGAGAAAAGGAGGAGTACTTCGGCGCGCAGGACATACTGAGGCAGCAATTGACCTGTCGAGAATGGCCGGATTTGAAGAAGCGGGAGTAATTGTAGAAATTTTAAACGAGGATGGCTCAATGGCAAGGCTGCCTCATTTAATGGATATTGCAAAACGCTTTGACTTAAAAATCGTATCCATCGAAGATTTAATAAAATATAGAATTACAAATGAGACGCATATTGAACGCGTTGTCGATGTCAACTTGCCTACTGAACTCGGAAATTTTCAACTGCATGCCTACAAAGACCTAAATACCGATATGGATCACCTTGTTCTGGTTAAAGGAGAATGGAAAGAAGAAGAACCCGTTTTGGTAAGAGTGCACTCATCATGTCTGACCGGTGATATTTTTGGCTCATGCCGCTGTGATTGTGGTCCTCAATTACACAAGGCAATGGAAATGATAGAAAAAGAAGGGAAAGGTGTAATTGTATACATGAATCAAGAAGGCCGTGGAATTGGATTGGTAAATAAATTGAAAGCATATAAATTGCAAGAGGAAGGGTTAGATACCTACGAGGCAAACGTAAAATTGGGATTTAAACCAGATGAAAGAGACTACGGTGTTGGCGCACAAATGCTTCGAGACCTTGGTGTGAGAAAAATGAGACTCATGTCGAATAATCCGAAAAAAAGAACCGGATTAATAGGCTACGGACTTGAAATCGTTGAAAATGTTCCT
>VGMK01000184.1 GCA_016866375.1 Bacteroidota bacterium | reverse complement strand
AAATTACTCAAGGAATGAGATTCATTTTCATTTTAATGTTCTTGATTCAAGAAGGTACTTATCTTGCGCAGTCCACAATTTTTTATGATAAAACCTGGCAACGTGCCATTGAAAAAGCAGTTCAATTGAACAAGTTCGATCCCTTAGAAAAAGTACTCTTAACGAAATCTGCAATCTTAAATATTGCAACAAGTGAAGAACAAAAAAGTAAATTATTAAGAATGTTTAACACCGGTTATGCCATGTCACGAGATTTATTTGACAAGCAGATGGATTATCATATTAAACGCGGCTTAAAAAACAAGAAGAGTAAAGTTATTGAAATGAGAATAAATGGTTTGGATAACGAAGTCTCAAAAACAATTTTTATTAGAGTCAGTTCGGGGGTGGAAAACTATGTTTTGCGCTTTAGGAATTGTTTTCTTTCTGGTGAACAAGTTTTTACAACGGGTGAGATTGAAATACTCGTTGAGAAATAATATATCCGTTAATCTCGGATAAGGAATTGGTAATTATCGATGTTTTTTAAGGCAATGCTTGTTCCTCTTGCAACTGCTCTTAGAGGATCTTCTGCAATGTGAACGGGTAGTTTTGTTTTGGCTGAAATTCTTTTGTCTAGACCACGTAACATAGAACCACCACCAGCAAGGTATATCCCTGTTTTGTAAATATCTGCCGATAACTCAGGTGGCGTCATCTCTAAAGCACTTAGAATGGCTTCCTCAATTTTTGAGATAGTTTTATCAAGTGCATGCGCAACCTCCACGTAAGAAACCATAATTTCTTTGGGAATACCTGTCATCAAGTCGCGACCTCTAACAGCAAAATCCGCAGGAGGCGTTTCAAGTTCGGGAAGTGCTGCTCCCACTTCAATTTTTATTTGCTCGGCAGTACGTTCACCCACAAGAATGTTGTGCTGACGACGCATATATTCTTCGATGTCATTCGTAAAATCATCCCCGGCAATACGAATGGATTTATCACAAACTATACCTCCAAGGGCAATTACTGCAATTTCTGAGGTACCACCACCAATATCAATTATCATGTTCCCCATTGGTTCTTCCACATCAATGCCAATTCCAATTGCTGCTGCCATTGGTTCGTGAATAAGGTAAACTTCTTTTGCTCCTGCGTGCTCTGCAGAATCGCGAACTGCACGTTTTTCTACTTCAGTAATACCGGAAGGGATACAAATCACCATACGCAAAGTAGGATTAAACAAACTTCTTCCTGGATTAATCATCTTGATCATTCCGCGAATCATTTGTTCTGCACTTTGGAAGTCTGCGATTACACCATCTTTAAGTGGTCGGACGGTTTCAATGAGTTTATGGGTTTTTCCATGCATTTGTTGTGCTTTTTTCCCAATAGCCACAACCTTTCCCGACTGAATGTCCTTTGCAACAATAGAAGGTTCGTCAACCACAACCTTATCGTTCCAAATTATCAACGTATTGGCAGTGCCTAAATCTATGGCAATCTCTTGAGTTAAAAAGCTAAATAATCCCATTTCGTGTCCCCACTTTTAATGATAAAAGAATTCTCTTTTTGCACAATTGTGGAATCAAGAATTCGTGTAAGTTGTAAAGATATAAAAGTTCAGTTGAATTTAAAAAATTAGTGTTTAAAATGACGCACTCCAGTAAACACCATGGCCATATCGTTCTCGTTACAATAATCGATTGACAATTGGTCCTTCACCGATCCTCCAGGCTGAATGACTGCTTGAATTCCTTCTTTACGCGCAATTTCCACACAATCAGGGAAAGGAAAAAACGCATCACTCGCCATAACAGCTCCGTTTAAATCAAAGTTGAATGCTTTTGCTTTGTGTATAGCTTGGGTTAATGCATCAACGCGCGATGTTTGTCCGGTTCCACTTGCCAAGAGCTGGTTGTTTTTCGCCAAAACAATTGTATTTGATTTCGTGTGTTTCACAAGTTTATTTGCAAATAATAAATCGGAAATATCATTTGAAGTTACCTGCCTTTTGGTTACCGTGGTTAAATTACTTTCGGTTTCAGTTTTAAGGTCCTTATCTTGCACCAAAAATCCATTGAGAGCTGACCTTACTTGTTTTTGACTAAATTCTACTTGTTTCTGAACTAATATTATTCGATTTTTCTTTGATTTAAGAAGTTCTAAACCTTCGGAATCATATCCTGGAGCAATCAATACTTCACAAAACAATTCGTTTATAAGCGTTGCAGTCTCCTTGTCAATGAAGGCATTTGAAATGAGAATACCACCGAAAGCACTCACCGGGTCAGCAGCTAAGGCATCTTCATATGCTTCTTTGATGGTGTCCCTCGTAGCCAAACCACAAGCATTGTTGTGTTTGAGAATTGCAAATGTTGGTCCGTCCGTAGTGAATTCCCCAATCAAATTAACTGCAGCATCCACATCTAATAAATTGTTGTAGGACAATTCCTTCCCGTGTAATTTATCGAAAAGAGTGGAAAGGTCTCCATAGAACCAACCGCGTTGATGAGGATTTTCTCCATAGCGCAAAATTTCTGCTTTCTGCTCACTCAATTTCAAGTGTTTACTATCATTTGCAGTGAAATAATTATGGATCGCGTTGTCGTAATGCGATGAAATATGAAAGGCTTCTGCAGCTAGGTTTTTTCGTTGCTCATAGGTGGTAGTGCCATGTTGACTTTTCAAAAGCTCAAGCAGATGATCGTATTGACTTACAGAAGAAATGATGGCTACATCGTTGTAATTCTTTGCCGCAGCTCTAATAAGTGAAATACCTCCAATGTCAATTTTTTCAATAATGTCTTCATGTGTTGCTCCTGATGTAACAGTTTCTTCAAAAGGGTAGAGGTCAACAATAACTAGATCAATTTGTGGAATGTCATGGGTTTCAATGGCAATTTGATCCTCGTTAAGGTTTCGTCTATTTAAAATACCTCCAAAAATTTTTGGATGTAAGGTTTTAACACGTCCGCCAAGTATTTCCGGAAATTGCGTCAGGGTTTCTACGGGTGTCACCGGAAGTTGCAACTCTTCAATAAATTTTTGGGTTCCCCCAGTAGAATACATTTCTACACCGTTGGCATGAAGCTCTTTTACGAGATCATCTAAACCTGATTTGTAATAGACTGAAATTAACGCTGATTTTATTTTTTTTGATTCACCCATAGTTTGAAAATAATGCGCAAAATTAAAGCAATTAACCGATTGCTTTTTGTTATTTCTATCAACAATTTAAAATAGTTTTCAATGTTAACTGAATGTTAAGAAAACTGGTTATTCAATTAACAAAAACATAACCTTTCATTCATTTAAGAATTATGGCAATACCCTTCCTTTGCAGCTGAAAATAATACATATGAAAGAAGTATTAAAGGGATTGGTTTTTGCTATTAGTTTTTGTATTTCCGGCTTAACGTTTGGACAAAACGCAAGCATCAGCGGAGTTATTACAGACGCGCTGTCCGGAGAAAAATTATTTAGCGTTAAAGTGGTTATTCAAGGGTTGGGTAAGGGAGCGACGACGGATTTGGATGGAAAATATGCCATAAAAGGTTTGTCTTCGGGCGCATACAAGGTAGATGTTCGTTACAACGAATACAACAATTTACTTTTGGATGTCGTGCTAAAAGAAAATGAGAACTTTATTATGGACCTGAAGTTAGAGAAAGCCTCTCAGTTGGGGCCTGTAACCTTGCAAGGGAAGGTAAGTAAAGAATCTACCACAGAGCTCATTAGAATGCAACGTAATAGTGCTTCGGTTGTGGATGGGACTAATGCAGAAAATTTCAAGAAAACCCCTGATTCAAAAGCTTCAGATATTTTTAAAAGAATTAGTGGAGCTAGTATACAAGACAATAGATTCGTAATTGTTAGAGGACTAAGTGATCGGTATAACTTCGCC
>VGMK01000183.1 GCA_016866375.1 Bacteroidota bacterium | reverse complement strand
GAGAGGAGGATGTAGAATATCTAGTTTCTAAGCTACTTAACTTGCGTATTTTTAACGATCAGCAAGGAAAAATGAATTTGTCCATTCAAGATGTGGATGGAGAGTTGTTATTGGTGAGTCAATTCACACTGCATGCTTCAACAAAGAAAGGAAACCGACCAAGCTACATTCGTGCCGCCCGTCCAGAAATGGCCATACGACTCTATGATTTATTTACAGATGCCTGCAGAATGTATCTTCCCAATAAAATAAAAACCGGTGTATTTGGTGCCGATATGAAAATTCAATTAATCAATGATGGTCCTGTGACCATTTACATGGACTCTAAAAACAAAGAGTAATTGAGGACTAAAATTATCTTCAAGGTATCCTTCTCATAGGCGATTTTCCTTAAGCAATTTCAAAGAAAGTACACCTTGTACCGCCTACTTAAGGACCGAAATGATCGTCCGACGGTTTTTGGTGAACTCTTCTTCAGAACAAGTAACACACCTAATATCTGGCTCTCTTTCGCCACGGAATTCCCCGGTAATATTCCTCTTGGAAATGCCTTTACTTACTAGGTAATCAATGGTTCGTATCATCCGCCTTTTTGATAACCAAATATTATATTGATCTGTTTCTCTTCGGTCACAATGAGATACTACTTTGAATTTTAAGCTTGGTTCACCTTTGATTTTCTTTATGAATGCATCTAACTCTTTTAGGTTTTTCACATTGTGAAAACTTGAGTTCAAATCAAAATAGATGATAGTCCCTTCGAACTCGGCAACATTACTTGATGACCCCGATGAACTTTTCATAACTATGGTTAAAATTCTTTCCGCGTTGCAGTCGCCATTTTCACTTAAAACTAAAGTCCCCATCTGAAAATTGATTTTGTTCGCAGTAATTGAGTCTGTTTCAGCCAGTTCTTGAGCAGTTATTTCCAAGGGTAAATTATCTTTCGAAACAACAGTTTTCTTGATTATGGTTCCCTTGGCATAATATGTAATTTCTGCCCCATCTATTTTTTCTCCATTTTCGTCAGCGATTTGAACGCTCGTCTTATAGTCCTTATAATTGGAACTTAATTTCACTTGAATTGTCCCTTCTGCGTCAAAGGTTTTTACTGTTGAACAAGCCTCCATATTTCCTTCACCAATAAAATCAAATTGGTAGGTGCTATTTTGTAATGGCCTCACTGAAATTTTACCGTTTTCATCTGTCGTATACGTTTGCTCAATAGTAGTTTTTAGATTTGTAACAAGGATATTCTTGAAGCTTAACGGTTTATTATCGCATGTACTCAAGAAAACCTCAGCATCAATATCCAATACAGGTTTTGAGATGGTATAAATTTCGTCTTTGAATGCGTTTCTGTTGGATGACAGCAATCCTTTACCGGTGAATTCATCAATGTAAATTCCAAAATCGTCTGCGCAAGAGTTTATTGGGTTTCCTATATGTTTGGGCTCGGTATTTTGATTTTCTTGATAGAAAACATCTAAGCCACCATTTCCTGGCCATCCGTTTGATGAGAAATAAAGGATCCCTCCATTGGAAACATATGGGAAGAGCTCGTCGCCAACAGTATTCACTTTATCGCCCAGATTAACTGGTTCACTCCATTTTCCGTCTTTCCATTCACTTTTGTAAAGATCTACGCCACCAAGTCCCCCTGGTTTATCAGAGGCAAAGATTAAGTTTCCTTGCAAATCAAAAACGCCATGTCCAACTGAATAAGCTTTATCATTGAATTGAAATTGCTCTGCTTCACTTGATTTGCCCTCGTTTATGCGGTAAATTTTGAGCAGAAGCCTTGAAAATTTTACTTTATTAATTTTATCAATTTCGGGATTATTCACAGTCAAAATGGCTATTTTATTATCACTAGAAAAAGCGATAGGACCATCATGCGGATTAGTTCGTTTTATTTCTTTCCACAACTCATCCTGTGAGATATCGTCTGATTTATCGATTGCGACTAAATCTGTGAAAAATTGCCCTGTCCAAGAATAATTACGATTCACAAATCCAGTATTTCTCCTGTTAGAAACCAAAACATATCCTCCCTGATAGGGAACAGCGCAAAATTCTTCACCCGATTTGATGTTTCGAAAGCTGGCAATACTATACTCTGAAATTTCCGTAAGCTGTTGCAGAATAAGAGGAATATTCTTTTTCCATGACTGAATCAATTTACTTTGCGGGTAGCTTTGAGCGGCGGAATCCGCAACAAGAGAAAGCCGAGAATGCTTATTTGTGATTTGTAAAACGGATAAATATTTAATCCAATCTTTCTCCTCCATTTTATTGCTTCTCGCCAGTTTTTGAGACCAAAATAATGCCTCCTTGTACTTTTCAGCATTGTAGGCCGCTGTTATGGTATTTCTCAAAATAGACCAATTTTGATTTTTCGCTTTTAGGGTTTTTTCCGACAATTCAGACCAAACAGGATAAGCTTCAGTGAACCTCAGTTCAGAGGATAATTTTTGCGCGTATTTTTCTTTCAGCGATTGTGAAAAAGAGAGACTTGTTAAAATTAAAAAAAAGAACAGAAAAAATAATCTTTTCATGGTGTGATTATGTTTTTAAATTAAAAATAACGAGGGCTAATGAATGCATTATTTTTTGCCTTAATATCGATGCTCAAAACCACCTCGTGACTTCCCCAATTTCGCCAATTCAATTTGTTTATTGGATAGTCATATGCGTACCCAAGCATAAGTCTATCATTGATTTGATAAGACGTATTGAAGCCAAGCGATTCATTGTAGCGATACAAGCCTCCTATCCACAAGATATTGTATAGATGGGCTGACAGGTTTACATCAATTGTAAAAGGAGCATTTGCTGTATATTTTGCAAGGAGAGACGGTTTTAAGTCAACTACAGAACTCAGGGGAAAGACATAACCTGTCGCCAAGTAATAATGTCTCTGAATGATTGATTCGCCTGTATTGTCATCAATTGATCTCTGCATTAATTTAGGTACTGAAAACCCTAAATATCCTTTCTTTCCATTGAGGTAGATGCCAGCTCCAAATTGAGATGCCGTGGAGCGATTAGCATTTAAATATGCCGGATCAGAAGGATCCGTTACAATCAATCCGTTAAAGTCATACTGATTTCCATTAACCCCAGCCGAGGCGCCAAAAGACAAACGAAGGTCTTTCGAGTTTAACTGTAAATGATAAGCGAAATTAGCCATTGCAGAATACGCACTTCGCGAGCCAATTCGATCATAACTCATGCTTGCACCAATGCCAATATGCTTTTGGGCAATCGGGGCATGAATGGATAAAAACTGGGTGTTTGGAGCACCTTCCCATCCCACCCATTGTGAACGATGCACTCCCGTGAAATTTAACGAACCACGACTTCCCGCATAGGCCGGGTTATAATTCAGCGGATTAAAAAAATACATGGACGATTGTGCGTCTTGTTGAGCGTTCGCATGCAACGAAACAATACCGATAAGAATAACTATTATTTTTTTCATCTTTTTGATTCTTAAGGTTGAATTTCTAAATACCCTTTAATTGGGTCCTGTGATTTTTTATTTGTGTCTATCAAATAGAAGTAGGTAGCGGCAGGCAATGGTCCATTTACGTTGCCCCCCTGCGTGTAAGAACCATTCCAGTCATTCAAATAGGGTTGGGCTTGGTGGACTAAATTTCCCCATCGGTTGTATACCCAAACTTTAATTTCGGGATACTGTTCAATATTTTGAATAATCCAAATATCATTTTTTCCATCTCCATTCGGCGTAATTAACTGAGGAATTACAATTGGGATTAATTCTGTACATCCCAAGTCAAAAACTTCGTCAATTGTACAACCCACGGCATCAGTAACGGTAACCGTATAATTTCCTGCATCAATGTCATTATTAGTTGCTCCAGAATTACCGTTACTCCATGCG
>VGMK01000182.1 GCA_016866375.1 Bacteroidota bacterium | reverse complement strand
ACGCTGATGGCCTGATAGATCAGCATAAAATTGATTTGGTATCGAGAATGGGTGGAAATTGGTATTGTCGCTCCGACCGTTCTTCAATGTTTGAAATACAAAAACCGATTACAACCTGTGGCATTGGGTTCGATCAACTTCCTGCAGACATTAGAAACAGTAAGGTTCTGAGCGGAAATGACTTGGGCTTTCTCGCTGGCATTGAGGAATTACCGAATGAAACGGATGTAAATGAGTATAAACTGCTTGAGTTAAGCGAAATATTCTTATCTTTAGAAAACAATCCACAAGAATTAGAAACGGCATTACATCAACAAGCCAAAACTTTAATTGGGGAACAGAATTTAGAGGAAGCTTGGAAATGTTTACTCAGCTTTAATAATAGATAATAACAATTTATAAATAACGACTATGTACAAAATACAAGGCACTGTAAAGGTGATCAATCCAACCCAAGTAATATCAGACAGATTTTCAAAAAGAGAATTTGTCATTGAAACACAAGACACTTATCCGCAGCAAGTCATTTTTCAAACTACACAGGATAAATGTGCGTTACTCGATCAAGTTCAAGTAGGTGAATTTGTTGATGTTTCTTTCAATTTAAGAGGAAGAGAGTGGACAAGTCCACAAGGAGAGGTTAAGTATTTTAATACAGTTGAGGCTTGGCGAATAGAAAGGGTGGGCCAAGGCACCGGTATTCCTGCAGGAGGACCATCGCCTATGGCATTGGGAACAGATCCCATTCCAATGGCTCAGACAGAGAGCGCGTTAGAAAGCAACGGCGATGCAACGGACGATTTGCCGTTTTAATGGGGTGATCGCATCCTCTTATTAAATGGCTTGTCTCGCTCTTTTTTTATTTAAAGTGAGTTCCAGGCGGACTCATTTTTTTTGAAAAAATACATCAACAATCCACTAAAAATATTCTTTTTACAGGGGACTTATCTGATTTCATTTATTCGCGCAAATATATTCGAACAGACTAGGCTAAAAGCGAGGCACACCCAATGCAAACAGCGGCAAGGTTTAGTTTATGATTCACTTATCCTTTAAGCGTTAATAATGAGATTTTCACTTTGAAAAAAATCTTCCACAAAACACATTGAGATAACTTTCAAGTTTCCAAAAAAAATGCTGGAATAAAAGTACAGTAACTTATAAAACATCAGTACAGTAACATGGCTAAAATTACACCAGCGACAATGCTAAATAATTTGAATATGTTGAATTTATGATTTTCCGATGTTTCAAATATAATGGTAGTAGAAATATGTAAAAACATACCAACGACTATCGCTAAAATTGTGTGTATATCGATTCCTAGATCACTTGTTGTCATGTTTAATCCGATGACAACCCCCAATGGCGTCATTATCCCAAATAAAGCTAAAATCAGCCAATTTTGCCAGATTTTTAATGTTGTATGAAATAAGAGTGTCATCAATGCGACCGAAACAGGAATCTGATGAAAAATTATACCCCAAAGAAGCGTACTATGTTGGTGTTGTTCTCCATGTGTAATGCCTGTATAGTGATTTCCTAAGGGAATCCCTTCAATAATAGAGTGAATAGAAAGCGAAATAAATAATAACCAAGGTATCGTTTGTTTGGAGGCAATATGAACATGACCGTGTTCAATACCGCCCGAAAAATATTCAAGGATTAATTGAATTAAGAAACCGTACAAAATGTAAATCCCAAAGCTAGTATCTCCCCCTTTGTACAAATCTGGTAGCAAATGCTGAAAAATTATGGCTAATAAAAATCCCCCGCTGAAGGCAAGTAACCACTTTATGCATTGACTTTGATGAGTCGAATGGAGAAAAGTTACTAGTCCGCCACCCACCACAACCGATGCAAACAAACCCAGGAATACGACATTCAGCTCCATTATTTTCTCTCTGCAATTATAATTAAGCGATCTGATTCTTCGGCTACAAAGGGATTAAGTTTATAATCTCCATACACATTTTTTATGAAGAATTTATCCTTGAAAAGCCGTTTAAAATCTGCTAAGAATAGCGCTTGAATTCGCTCCATGAATGCAATTTTTTTTGTGCCGTCCGTTACATTTATGTATTTATAGATATGCTTACCATCAAATTTTCTGCGAATAGAAAAGTGAATATTATCAATATTTTTTTCTTCGGAAAGCACAAGCGAATTTATGGATTTACAACAATTAATGAAATCGATTACGAATATACCTTTAATACTTAACATTTCGTATATGGATTCGATGACACGATCATTTTCTTCAGTAGTATCAAAATATCCAAAACTGGTAAATAAGTTAAAAACAGCATTGAACCTCTCATTTGGAATAATTTCACGCATATCGTGCACAGCGAAACGTAAATCGTTGCTCGTATTTTTTTGTGCAGAAGCAATGCTGTTGGAAGATAAATCTACACCCAGCACGTTCAGTCCTGCTCTATGCAACATCACTGAATGTCGGCCTTTTCCACAAGCTAAATCAAGGACCTGTGCCCCTTTTGGAAGCTTCAAATTTTTTGAGAGGGATTCAATAAATTGTCGAGCCTCTTCGTCGTTTCTATGCTTGTAAAGGAGATGATAATATGAAGTATCGAACCATGCATAAAACCATTCCTTATTTGCCATTGGCAAAATTAACGAAAAGCAATTTAATTGAGGTAAGGATTGACTAGAGATTGGACGGTTTATTTTTCTTAATTTCGGTGAGTGAAGATAGTTGGTATTACAGGAGGGATTGGTTCCGGAAAAAGTTACGTCGCTCAGATAATTGAGCGCACGGGATATCCCGTTTACTATGCGGATAAGGAGGCAAAGATCCTGATGAATTCACATCCAAGTATCATTAGGGCTCTCGTAAATTGGTTTGGTACTGATATTTATATAAACGGCGAATTAAACCGTGAGAAAATGGCATCACACATTTTTCAGAATGACAGTCTTCGAAAAAGGGTAAATGAACTTGTTCACCCGTTGGTGCGCGAGGCTTTTTTAAGTTGGTCGTTAAAACAGGGAAAACCTCTTGTTTTTAATGAGGCCGCAATCCTTTATGAAACGGAGGCGTACAAAAAATTCCACGAAATAATACTTATTACTGCACCCGTAGAGTTGCGTATTTCACGTGTTATGAGTCGGGATGGAATATCCAAAGAACAAGTTCTGGATCGTATGGAGGCGCAATGGGGTGACGACAAAAAACTAAGTTTTGGACCTTTTGAAATAATTAACGACAGCAAGTTGCCTTTACTTATTCAAACAGAGGAGGTAATTGCTCAATTACTTAAGAGCGACGATTAAAGAACAATCGAAGGGCTGCTGCTGCAAGTATTACTCCCGATGTATTTGCAATAACATCAAACACAGAAGGTACTCTACCAGGCACAAAACCTTGTAGCAGTTCTAGAAAAATTCCATAACCGCTTAACAAAGTGATCCCAATCAAAATACGGGAGCTGTTTTTCGCTCTCCAAGTGCCATATGTAAGCATTAATACAAAATAAGCAAAAAAATGAGAGAGTTTATCAGAACTCCCAAGTTCAAGTCGTTTGGGAGGCAGTAAACTTAATACTGCAATCCCGACAAAAACAGAAAAAAATAGGAAAGCCTTGAGGTTTTTAGTTATTTTCATATCCCGACGTTACACCTTTTTTCACGGCTGGTAATCCTTTATTCATCCAGATTGGCATGGGGGTATTTTTGAGGTAGTGATCGAAAAACTGCCGCATTCTGATACTCAAATCTATTCTATTGGCAACGCGTGTAAGGTTATGATCTTCTTCGTTGTAATTTAGTAACCAACAAGGTTTCTGTAGTCGACGCATGCCATTATAAAGTTCAATTCCTTGATACCAAGGAACAGCTCCGTCCTCATCATTATGCATGATTAAAAGAGGAGTAGCTACATTTGGTAAATGAAATAAAGGCGAATTCTCTA
>VGMK01000181.1 GCA_016866375.1 Bacteroidota bacterium | reverse complement strand
CAAAAGTATATGGGGCAACTACCATTGGACCGCATTGCAAAGTTGGCGGTGAAGTCAACAATGTGTTATTCCAATCCTATTCCAACAAAGGTCACGACGGGTTTCTCGGAAATTCAATTATTGGTGAGTGGTGCAATCTGGGTGCTGATACAAATACTTCCAATCTAAAAAACAATTACGGAAACGTAAGCGCCTATTGTTATGAATCTTCGAAAGAAAATGAGACCGATATTCAGTTTATGGGCTTAATGATGGGCGATCATTCCAAATGTGGCATAAATACCATGTTCAATACGGCAACAGTAGTGGGGGTATCCTGCAATATTTTTGGCGGTGATTTTCCAGCTAAATACATTCCTTCTTTTTCTTGGGGAGGCAAAAATTTGGTGCCTTTCAAATTCGAAAAAGCTATCGAATATGCAAATAATATGATGATAAGAAGAGGGCTTGAATTAACGACCGAAGAAGTTGAAATATTAAGGTTTGTTCTGTGGAGAGAAAGTCAGCCTGTATAACTTCTGATTATTAATATCATCATTACAACAGCTGCATAAATAACGAATACATCCCAATAATTTTTAATAAAATCGGAAGCAGAAAACTTTTTTTTAGAACTGTTTGGCTTTAATGGTTTTTCAGACTCAAAACTAGGTTTAGTTGACCCAACAGGTTCTTTTGGTCTCGGTTGTGTTACTGGGTTTTCTGGAACCGGTTCAACACTGGGTTTCTTCGGAAGAACTCTTTGCCAATCAATAGTAATATTACCTGCAATTTTCAGTACATCTCCTTCTTTCAACAAAACCGGTTCGTTGGCACGTTTACCATTTACAAATGAACCATTCATAGAGGATAAGTCGGTGAGAAACACATTTCCATCGGCATCTACAAATAATTCCGCATGGTATTTATTCACCGTTTGATGCGCACAGACAATGTGATTGTCTTCAGCACGCCCTATTTTAATTACCTTCCCCTTGATTGACATTTTATGCAGTAAAACTAACAAAAATTCCTCTTACCTCACTTCTATTTATTTCGAATATAATCGATGAGTTCGGGTCTAAATTCAAAATGCATGGTATCGTAATGCAACCATTTCCCTCCCCAAATAAATCCGTATCTTTCAAAAATTTCAACCAACTCAAGAGGTATTAAATTTTTATACTTTAATGATTTTCCATTATATCTTTTCTCAAAGAATCTTCAATGCCGTATTTCTTTGTTTAGTCTGAAACTTTCTTGAGCCTTTAAATCTATTCCACCAGGAATCAAAAACAAGGCACAAAACATCTTCTTAAACATAATTTTCATCAAAGATTTATATTTTATTACTTCTTTGTCTTCTTCGCTGCAAATTCCACTATGATTCCGATTGTGGGTTGAACAATGCCTGATGCATTTTTTACTTCTTTCAATAAATATCGACCAGAATCATTAGGATCTACGACAAAATTCCCGGAGGCATCTGTGACGGCCAAGTAAATAGGTGCTAAGATTGCTTTATATCCGTATGCGTTTTGAACGTCTAAATAGAAATTAAGCGAAAATTTTTCTAAAAAAATCTTCTTATCAACGCGAATATTCAATTGATGAAAACTAGATTCTCTTTGCGTATTCAATTGAGAATAGTCCGGAAATGCAAATCCATTAATTTCCCAATTTTGAATGAGAGCAGAATTGCTAACATCTGTAGGAGTGTAAGGCGAACCTCCAGAATACAACCACCTGAAACCAACTTCCCATCCTTTTTTAAAGCGTTTTCCACCAGTAAGGGAAATGATATTTCTACTGTCCCAAGCTGTAGGAACATATACACTATTTTTATCTTGGAATTCAGAACGAACGTAGGTATATGCTAAAACCGCATAGAAACCTTTGAATAGCTTTTGTTGATATAAAAATTCTAATCCATAGGAGCGGCCTTGTGAAGTCGATCTAATTTCTTCATTTCCAACCACTCCGAAATCTGATCCAATGTTAGCTAAACACAACGAGTCTTTTACAGAAAATGGATAACGATCGTATTTTTTATAGAATCCTTCCAATGTAAACCTTGAATTTGTTTTCGTTAAATATTCTCCTCCCAATACATAATGATCAGCCCTTATGTATTTTGCAAAATCTTTATTTGCCAGTTCTCCTGAAGCATTTCTGTAACCTAAAATTGTGTAGGAAGGTAACTGATGGTAACGCGCAATATTTGCGTTAATCGCCCATTGCGGTGTTATTCTGTAGCTCGCTGATAAGGATGGCGACAACTGCTCTAAAGGATTCATCATTAATTTCGAATAATTATTGACATCACTACGCAATCCTAACGATAAATTAATACGTTCATCCATTAGAGATCGATTTACTTGTCCGAACACAGCAAACTTACTCATGAATAGATTTGAGCTAAAGTCAATTAAAACCGGAGAACCTTGAACTGTAATATTGTTATATGTAGAGTTGTAATAACGAGCATATTCATATCCAACACCCGCATTCACGCGCCATCCATTCTTATTGTATGTGTGCTCAAATCTCAATTTATTTTCAGCTTCAAATGATGAATAATCTTGTAAAAGACTATCAGCAACCTCAACCAATCCTCTGTAGCGATAAGCCCTGTTGTTTAACATGTTGCGACTTACTACTACATTTTGAATGGAGTGCTTTGAAAAGTGCGAGTAATTTACACCTATGGTATAATTCCATTGATTTTGAATAGGCAAGTTATTAATGATATAGTTGTTGAAATCACGCGTTGTCGAATCGCTCATATCGATAGACTCATTGACCTTGGCATTCAATTTAAACTGATCTAAAGCCCCAAGACCAATAAAACTTATTTTGTTTTTAGTATTGATTTTATAGTTCACTTTATACTGAAAATCATTGTAGGTTGGCAAGAAGGGAAGTTTGAGTGCTGCAAAAAGAAATTGTAAGTAGGACCTTCGTACTGAAAAAATAAAATCTGCTTTCTTACTCAATGGTCCGTCAAATGTGAGTGCGGCGTCACTTGATCCCAAGGCGAAATTGGTAATTAATGCATCGGGATTCCCATCTTTCTGTTTGAATGCTAAAACCGAACTTAAAGCATTGGCCCTATTGGAAGGGAAAGCTCCTGAATAAAAATCGACCTCACGGATAAAATTTACATTTAAGAGTCCAACCGGACCGCCACTACTGCCCTGTGTGGCAAAATGATTAATGTTCGGTACTTCAATTCCATCCAAGTAAAATTTGTTTTCTCCCGGAGAACCCCCTCTAATAATAATGTCATTTCTGAAGGTAGCGCGAGAAGCTACACCCGGCAGAGCGGCAATAACTTTGCTCACATCTCTGTTCGCTCCGGGAAGTCGCTCAATTTCTGTTGAATTCAGTGTTTTAAGAGAAACAGGAGACTCAACTTTTCGGGTAAAAGGTGCCGCTTTAACAGTCACCTCGCTCTTTTCCTTGATAATTTCTTCCATCGGAAAATCTAATTCTACACTTCTTGCATTTGTAACTGTAATTTCATTCATTATCAAATCTTTAAATCCAGATGCACTGGCTTTAAACGAGTAAACTCCCGGTTTTAGCCCCGAAATCTCATAACTCCCGTTGTCAAGTGATGTAGCTCCTTTTTGTTGATCTATCACTTGGATTTTAGCAAATTCGATGGGTTTATTATTTGTTGCATTTGATATCGTGCCTTTCACAATTCCTGATTGAGCATTGAGAAAGCTGAGGGCGAAAAATATTGGGAGGCTCAGTAAATATTTCATTGCGTTATTTCTAATTTGAACAAACTTTGATAAAAAAAGTTTTGGAATGCTTTTTAATCACTCGGTATGACTTTTTAAAGAGTTAGGTCTATTTTTAGCAATAATTTGATTTTTCCAATTAATGACGTTCTCAATTATTTTCATGCCACTTTCAGTCATAATGGATTCCGGGTGAAATTGAACACCCAAAAATTT
>VGMK01000180.1 GCA_016866375.1 Bacteroidota bacterium | reverse complement strand
CAAGCTCTGCGGAAATTGACGAAAGTTCGTTTGATCATCATTTAGTTGCAACTTGGAATGGATATACGAATTCGGTAAATACGACTTTTCATTTGGAAAAAAATGCATTTATCAGTTTGAATATTGTGGATGCTACTGGCAAGTCCGTTTACAATAAGTCGGCATTCAAGGGAAGTGTTGGGAAAAACGCTATTGAAATACCTTCGCCCGGATTTTCTTCAGGAATGTATATTGTCAATCTTTTCATCGACAACAAACCACTATCCAAGAAAGTAATTATTCCTTAACGAACAGATACAATTTAGGCGTTTTATTTTAAAGTCTAATTGTATTTTTTGCGGCACAATTTGCTAGTGCTGTGGGATTAACGCTAAGTTTTTCCGAGGCAGTTTAACAGCTTGGAAGTTATTCGTTAGATTGTACTTGTTTTTTTAATCACGCCTGTTTTTTCAACAATTGAGATTTCTTTGTTATATGCTTCATAAATGATGATACTTATAACGAAAGTTGAAAAGAATAGAACAGTGAAACTCAGTTTTAGTAAAAGAGTTTTATTTTTATAGCGTTGATCTAATCGTTTTAAGTCCTCCACATTGAGTTTGTCCCAACCCTCTTTCGCGTCTAATTCGAATTCATCCAGTTTGTCTAGTTCAACTTCTGGAACACGGGACTTATCTTCAATATGTTTTCGATTGAAATTCAAGCGTTAAATCTTCTGCATCCATTTTATTTTTTAGGTATTTCATACACGTACCAAGAACCAAGTGGTTATATCTGTAGTAGATTTCATCAATTATTTTATTGTCTTTCCCGCGAGAGAATAAAAGTATAAGCTGCTCATCTTCAAGTGATTTAATTTTTTTTCTGAATGACAACAATATTCGCATGTATACAAAGATGTTAGAATTTTCAATTTTCCACAAAAAATGAAACTTTAATATCAAAGCCCATGTATGGCGGTGTAATTTCTTTGAGATTTTGTGGCGATGAGAAAAATTCCCAGCATGTATTTAAATCCGATTTTATAAGTTGAGTTCGTTTTTATTGAAAAAACACCTCACCCTTGTGAAGCGCTTTTTCTCTTAAAACAAAACTAAACCAACTGTAATGTTTCGTATTATACGATGAACTTGATTGTTTGTGTGTGGTCTGCTGTTACCACTTGTGATTGGGGAGTTGAAATACTATTGTTACTTACAATCTCTCTAAAAGTATTAAATAATTTATCTGTTACTAAATATTTTTCTTGATTTTCGTTAATTAACTGACTTATTCCAAAAGTCTTTACCTTCTATTTTTGTTTTTAAAAAATAGAAAATTCTTGGTGTACGTTAGCGAAAAAACAAAAGGACTATAAGGGTTTTGTCCTTTCTTTAATAAACTCAAATTATAGCCAAGGGAGAACCCTATGGAAGATTTTGATCGCTTCAAATTTAAATACTCAAAACTAGTACCACCTCTCTTGCGAGAAATAGAATAAGGAATTCGGAGAGAAAGTTCCGGGCGAATGATTACCTGGTGCGAACCTAATGAATATTTGTTATACAACAAGTTGCCTCCAATACCTATTAGTTTAGTTTCATTAGACCAATGAAGTTTTGGTAAAATATTTATTTTATTTTGAAGCATAAATACTTCTGTTCCTAACGCCCATCGTGCAGCACTTACCTCGTTAAAATGCCTCATACCTATAGAAATATCTAAAATAGGTTTTTCAAAATCCGTAGCTACTGATAAATTAGCTTGTAAATGTTTTAATTGGTTATGATTACGAAAAACTAAGTCGTAATATTTAGGCCCACTAAAGGTTGTAACAGAA
The DNA here is from genome assembly GCA_016866375.1 of Bacteroidota bacterium. Lineage (GTDB taxonomy): Bacteria > Bacteroidota > Bacteroidia > Flavobacteriales_D > Crocinitomicaceae > UBA952. The sequence goes on along the minus strand of VGMK01000180.1, from coordinate 2,131 downwards.
TTCCAACCCTCTTTAACGTGAATAAATTTTGACACGGCAACTCTTGAATAGTCTTCCTCCAGGATATTTGCCCGATGAGGCGAACTGTTTAACAATTGCAAAACAACATTCATTGCTCGAAAATGACCATAACTGCAATTTTCGCCAGTAGGCGAACTATAATTCCCAAATATGTTCATCCGTAAATCAAATCCTTGATGACCAGAATAACCGCCAATTCCCGAAGGTACAGAATGAAAAAGTGCGGATAACCATAAGCGAAAGGAAGGAAGCAACATCGGCGCATCCGCACCATACAAGGAAATGTAATATTGATCCCATTTTGGATTTTTATCGATGTACGGTTCAATCACTAAAGACGTAAATTTAGCACCATCTTGTCGAGCCAAATTCATTAATAAGATGGATCTTTTTTGCAATCTGCCCATGTAAAAAGCAAATCGTGCAGTATTTGCTCTTTCAAATTGCCAAAATCCCCATTCTCTTCTTAGTTTCCATAGATCTGCATTAATTAGTTGGCTCCATCCTATTTTCGAGATGAAAAAGACAAATATTAAAATTAGAAATCGCTTCATTTCATTAAATTATATTTCCTACCTCACCCCCCAATCCACTTCCATGGTTTCTTGGCGCGAGGTGGGTTTTTGTTTGCCATTAGTGATTTCTTCTACCCGCTTTTCAGCGTATTGCTTTAAGGTATTCACCTTGAGTTCTTTGCCTTCGTTTTACTTTAGGAAGTTAATAATCTTTAAAACAATTACCAGTATTCTTTGTCTTGTAAAATTGTGTTAATTTAGTCTATATTTTAAAGTTACACAAACGGCAAACAATATAATGATTGCCATGGTTGTTACAATGGGACCAATGCTATTTTCTGCAAAAGCAGATAGACAAATAGACAAAGTTGAAACTGTGAGCAAGGAGAGATAGGCCGTTAAAAAACCATATATGTATCTCCACTCAATGTCAGATTCAGGGTGAATGATGAGGCCGTCGGAGGTAAGTACCACAAGGTCACCGGTTCCAAAAATCCAACGGGATACGTACAAAGCAAGAAAACCCAACCATATGGTTAAAAGTAATGTATAACCCCTGCCAAAAACTTTGACAATACAATGTGAGCAAGCGAAATGGGTTTAGAGGCTAACATCCTTATTGTTCCCATATTGGCTTCTCCAGAAATTAAATCTCCGGTTACAAGAGCCACAAGAAGCGGTATGTGTACAATGAGCATTTGAAGAATAATGAAGGCAATTAAGTTCCCATTCATGAAAAGAAACATCCTTAACGGCTTCAAAGCTACCAAACGATTTTGAAATTGAATTAACCTCGATAATGGGTGTATTTTGCATGCGTTAAAAGTAATGCTAATTATGAATCCAGTTATTTCTGATTGAATATTTCTCCTACTCGTTTAAAGCGATATTCAAAGATCTCTTGTAACTTAGGTTTTACTATAAATGGATGTGCCAAACGACCTAAAAAACCAAGTGGCAGCACTTAGGTAACGATATCTGTCATTTCCACACCCTCAGGGATTTCTTTGAAATGGTGTTCGTGATGCCAAATGGTGTAAGGCCCTTTGCGCTGTTCGTCAACAAAAAATTGATTTTCTTTAACCGTTTTGATTTCAGTTATCCATGTCATAGGTATTGAAAATAAGGGCTTAACAGTATAAGCTGCTCATCTTCAAGTGATTTAATTTGTTTTCTGAATGACAAGAATATTCGCATGTATGCAAAGATGTTAGAATTTTCAATTTTCCACAAAAAATGAAACTTTATGAAAATTATTGGGTATAAAGGGAGCCTGCAAATATTAATTGTTAATTTGAAATATAAAAACTTTCAAAAAGATATTGTGGGAAAAGAATAAGTGTTTATCTTTGCACCCCGCAAAAGAGGGAATTACAAGATTTATTGCAATACGGTAGTGTTTATTGTATTGCTTTTTTTTGTGTTGGTTGGGAACGGTGTATGACGTTTGAGAGTGTCATGCACGGCAAAAAAGAAGTTCTTTGATTTATTGAGAAATAAGGAAACAGCGTTTTAAGAAAGAAACGACATCTCGAGCTCTTAAGATTCGAAGTTATTATACAACGGAGAGTTTGATCCTGGCTCAGGATGAACGC
>VGMK01000179.1 GCA_016866375.1 Bacteroidota bacterium | reverse complement strand
CTATATTTTGCAGGTGCAGAATATACGGATGGTGAGGATTGGGTATCTGTTCATACTGCTGCACAATCTGCTCAGAGAGTAATAGAAGAAATTAATAATTGAAATAACTGCTCACAACAGCACCTACTCAAAACCTGGGCAAAAGTTTAAAAATTGGGCATACATTTTCTAAGTTTCTTAATTACTTTTGAATGACAAACGATCCTCCATCCCGTCCTTCGGGTAGCCTCAAACCGTTATAGTTAAGTTAAAACAACATAGCGGACAAACAAGAGAGCAATCAAAGGACAAATTTGATAGATATTAGAAAATATTTTGTAAAATTGTTAAACAAAAGTGGAGCCCAGAACCCACTCTAAAAAAGGGGGCGTAACTGAAAAGCCTTATGAGTAGGAAAATAAAAAAATAACAAAATGAAAAAAGTAATGACATTTTTAGGAGCATTTTTAGTTGCATCCATTTTATTAGCGAGCTGTGGAGGTGGAGGCGGAGACGCTGATAACAAAAAACAATCTGGAACTGAGGCGCCAGCTGAAAATAACTCAGAAAACAGTGACAATGGCTCTTTAGAAGATAACGGGACTACATCAGACGATAACGGTTCTACTTCTGATGATAACGGTTCTACTTCTGATGATAATAGCACATCAAATACGGCTGGAGACTGTGAGCAATTTTGTTTAGACTACGAAGCTTTTGCAAATGACTATGTTTCTATTATGAAAAAATACAAAGCAAATCCAACTGATCCTTCAATACTTCAGGATTATAGTGAAATGGCAACAAAGGCAAGTGATATGCAATCAAGTGCATCAAATTGTACAGCTGATCCTGCTGTTGCAGCAAGAATTAAGAAGGCTTTAGAAAAAATAGCCAAAGCTGCTATGTAATTTTCATTCTATGGTTAAAAGCGTGTAGGTTTATTTACTTTTAAAACTTACACGCTTTACGAACAGTTATTTTTCTCACTCTTTTTGAACCAAACGATTACTTAGCTGTATCCGCAGAGAAAATAAGTAATCATGAAGAAAATAACCTTATTGTTTTTGTTTGGAAGTTCCGCAGTACAAACATTTGCAGGAGATAAAGAAATCGTAAAATCAACCCTTAGCGACGTCACCATTTATGCGCAAGGCGCTCAACTGCACCACAAGGCCAACTTCAACTATAAAGTTGGGGTAACAGAAATCATTGTGGAAGGAATAAGCCCCTACATTGACGCTAAAAGTATTCAAGTGAAAGCAACAGGTGCCGTTGTTATACTCGACAGTAAATATACCTTGTACTATCCGCAGGTTGTACAGGCAACCGAAGACGGAATCCCCCTAAAAATTAAAAGAGATATTAGTCTCTTAAAAGACTCTTTGAGAACTATTGGTTATGAAATACAAGAAATTGAAGACGAATTAAGTGTATTGAACGCTACCAAATCAATTATTATTTCAAACGGCGTTATGCGTAGTCAAGGAAAAGTAAACGATTCTTTGAATTTATTGAAATCAGCAGTTGATTACTACACCTTGAAACTGACAGAATTGAACAAGAAAATACTAATATTAAACAAAAGAAAACAAGAGAAACAAGAGAAAAAAAGCCAGATGGACTTACGGATGTATAACCTTGAGAACTTCCAAAATCAAAGTCGCCCGGCTCAACCTAACAACAGCCCGATCCCAAGAATTGTGGTAACGATTCAATCTAAGGAGGTGGGCGCAGGGAAATTGTCACTTTCCTATGTTGCTTCTAATGCCGGATGGACACCCCTTTATGATTTGAGAAGTGACGCCACCACAGGAAAATTGAGCCTTACTTATAAAGCGCAAGTATACCAAAATACAGGATTGGATTGGAACGATGTTAAAATCAGCATTTCCACTAATAATCCGAAGGCTAACAAAACTAAACCAGAATTAAACCCATGGTATATTGATTATAACAGCTACCGAGCAGAACAAAAAGATAAAAAACGAAACTTGGATTACCTCACGCAGCCAAGTGCCGTTCCTAATGCAGTATTTAATTCTGGATTTTCTTTCAGTCAAACACTTAATAATTCAAATGAAGATATTCAAGGGCTTACTTCTGATCAATTCACCACAGTGGTGCATCAACTTATCGCGGCAGAATTCAAAATCGACCTACCCTACACTATCAAATCGAATAACGATCAGCACATGGTCCTTATAAAACAAGCAGAATTGAATACTAGCTTTAAATATTTCGCGGTACCAAAAATGGATGCGGGGGTATTCCTTGTCGCACAAATGACAAAATTGGATGAATTGCAATTAGTTCCAGCAAAAGCGAATATTTTCTTTGACGGCACATACATTGGCGAAACATACATCGATCCAACACAAATGGACGATACCTTAAACTTATCCCTTGGCAAAGATCCGAATATCGTGGTTAAAAGAACCTTAGTAAAAAAAGACTGCAAGGACAAGATCATCAGCGATAGAATTGAACGCATATTTGCTTACAGCATCGAAGCAAAAAATAATAAATCAAGTACCATTGAACTTATTATTCAAGATCAATTACCGTTAACCACCAATGGCGACATTACCATTGAAGCGATGGAACTTAGCAAAGGAGAATTGGATACGCGCACAGGAACCATTGAATGGAAGATGACCTTGAAACCAAAAGACTCAAAATTGCTTGATTATAAATTCAAAGTCAAACACAACAAGGACAAACAAATTGCCATTTAAAACGAAGCTCCGAAAGGGGCTTTTTTAATAGCTGAAAACGCGAATGGTTTTATCATCACTGCAGGTTGCGAATTTTTTGTCGCCTAAGCAAACCAATTGATTCACTGAATGATGATGACCTTGCTTGAAAGCATCTACCTTTTCCATTACCTGAAGTGCTCTCTTTTTCCATATTTTAATGGATTTATCTCTACTTACAGTGGCTAGTAAATCTTCAGTGAGAGCTGCGATATCGTAAATAACAAAATTATGTGCAGGTAAGGAATGTAGCAACTTTCCATTGGTGAGGTCCCAGCACTTTAGAAACGCATCTTTTCCCCCAGAATACAACACATTATTTCGAGAATCTAAACAAATGGCTGTGGCTCCGTCCTGGTGTGCATCAAAAGTATGGATCAAATTAAAATATAGGGAATCCACTTGCAGTATGTCACCGTTTTGCGCTGCAATATAGAGAGAGGTTTTCTTTTCATCTAAAACCATTCTTCGAATTTTACCGCAATTTAAGGGAATAGAAAGCAATAAACTCAGCGTTTCAGAACACCACACAGAAATATTCCCATCCGCATCTGCCGTGTAAAAATGCTTATTTACTTTGTTGACAGTTATGTTAAAGACAGCAGTTTTATGTTGCTGAAGACACTTTATTTCAGTTCTAGTATCTAAATCGAATACATGAAGTTTTCCTGAATTTGTTCCTACAACAAGCAGTGAATTATCTCGAAGTAAAGCAAAACAATAAGGAACATCCTCAAATTTGATTGCGAATTTATCTTGTATTCCCGTTGCTAAATCCCAACGCGTAATAAATTTATCTGCTGCTGCGCTATACAGAAATCGACCATCGTACTCCATGGCATAAACAGCGCCGGCATGACCACGAATGGTTAAGCAATGTTGAACAATAGAAGCGTCTGATGATGAATTCAATTTGTCACTTAATCTGCTGACAAATTTAAAAAATCTTGATCGTCCAGAAGTTTTGGATTGATCTCAAAGATGGTTTTTGCTTTTATGCTATTTTCTTGCAGGCAAAGAGAAAATAACTCAATGGCCTGTAATTTTTGACCTAGCGTCCATCTCAAATTAACCTCAAGTATCGAAGCAATGGGATTGTCCTTGTGATCCAGCATAAATTCTTGCAATACATTTAGCGCCTCAAGTGGAGACTCCTGCATCAACAAATCTATGTAATCAGCCAAGCACTCCTCATCGTTTGGAACAAAATCTAAGGACAT
>VGMK01000178.1 GCA_016866375.1 Bacteroidota bacterium | reverse complement strand
GGCATTCATTGGTTAATTGTTCAATCTGTTCTCTCACGTTTTCTTCTTTATTCCCAATAATTAAATCAGGTTTTAAAGAACGAATCAATGCCAGATTCAAGTTTTTTGTACCACCAACTTTTGTTTTGTGACCTACGACATCTTTGGGATGGACACAAAACTTTGTTATACCTACTAGCTGATCCACTAAACCGATATCGACTATAAACTCACTGATAGATGGAACAAGTGAAACGATTCTTTTTGGAGGGGTAGAAAAATATAATTCTCGACCCATTTGATCCAAAATCTTCATGTTAAGACATTGCGGAGATTACATCGTAACGAGAAACAATATGAAACTTACCTTCACCTATTTCTACAAGCACCGCTGGTGTATTTTTATTGATAAGCTTACATAACTGATCTACCGGAGTATTGACACTCACCACTGGAAATGCTGGACGCATCACGGATGAAATTGCAGCATCTCTTAATTCGGGTTGATCTACTAATAATTCGTACAAATGACTGTCGTCAATAGACCCAACAAAGTTTCCATCCTTCATTACTGGAATTTGAGAAATACCAAAATTTCGCATTTTTGCGATGGCATGAGAAACCAGTTCCTCTGCATAAAGCGAAACCAAAGGTTTGTCTTGATGCCTGGAAACCAAGTCGCCTGCCGTCAAAATTTCCTCTTCCAAAAAACCGCGTTCTTTCATCCACTCGTCGTTAAAAATCTTACCGACATAGCGACTTCCGTGGTCATGAAACAACACGACAACTACATCATTTTCTGTCAATTGATCAGCCAATTGCAAAACACCTTTAAGAGCAGCACCGGCAGAGTTTCCAACAAAAATTCCTTCTTCTCGGGCTAACCTTCGCGTATAAACTGCAGCATCTTTATCCGTAACTTTTTCAAACAAATCAATCGTATCAAAATCAACGTTTGCAGGTAGAATATCTTCACCAATTCCCTCGGTGATGTATGGATAAATTTCATTTTCATCGAAAATCCCTGTTTCCTTGTATTTTTTGAATACCGAACCATAGGTATCTATTCCCCAAATTTTTATATTTGGATTTTGTTCTTTCAAATATTTACCAACTCCAGAAATTGTACCGCCAGTCCCCACTCCTACTACAAAATGCGTCACCTTACCTTCGGTTTGTTCCCATATTTCTGGCCCTGTTTGTTCATAATGCGCTTGCCTGTTGGATAGGTTATCGTACTGGTTTACATACCAAGAGTTTGGAATTTCTGTAGCCAAGCGTCTTGATACGGAGTAATAAGATCTTGGATCAGTAGGTTCTACTGCCGTGGGGCAAACCACTACCTCTGCCCCGACCGCTCGCAGAATATCCATTTTCTCCTTTGATTGCTTATCATTCAAAACACAGATCAGTTTGTAGCCTTTAATAATACAAGCCAATGCGAGCCCCATACCTGTATTCCCCGAGGTGCCTTCAATGACGGTTCCACCTGATTTAATTAATCCAGCCTTCTCTGCATCTTCAATCATTTTCACTGCCATTCGATCTTTTACTGAATTGCCCGGGTTGGTTGTCTCTACTTTCGCATAAACGCTCGCCTTTACTCCGTTAGTCAGGCGATTTAATTTGACTAAAGGTGTATTTCCAATCGTCTCAAGTATGTTGTTGTATACTTTCATTACGTATTTTTGACAAAGTTAATTAAAGCGGTGAACACAATTATTTTTAATTATGAATTCTTAAGAAATAAACCGTTAATTAGTGGTTTTTCATGTTTAAAGAATATTGGATTGATACAACCCAAATTTGATTTTGGTTGTATCCAAACCGATGAGTTTACAATAAATTAATCAATTACTTTATTTTTGACTATGCAAAAACACGCCTTCTCTCAAAAAGTTAAAATGTAGACCATGAGATTATTCATTTTTTTCAGTTTCAGTATTGGTTTTTTTCAACTTCCTCTTTTTGCGCAAAATGAAACGTCTGTTTGTACCATTTTACCTCATCCCGTTACATTTATTGTAAATCAAGTAGAGGGAGGTCAATCCACTATCCAACTTACTGACACTATATATTTTCAAGGAAATGATTTAAGTCAACAGGTAAAAACCCAACTCATTTATTTTGGCAAATTAATACACGGCTTAACTCTTCTTGAATCAAAAGAAAATCCTATGCTTACCTTTAAAAAACAACAAAATGTAATAGCGGATTCCTATTCTATAGTAACTAACGGGAAAATAAATATTCAATATTCAAGCGATGCAGCCTGCTTTTACGCTATGCAAAGTCTATTGCAATTAACGAAGGAAGTAGATGGTAAATTATCCCTGCCTAATGTCTTTGTAAAAGATTATCCAAAATGCCGGTGGAGGGGTTTGCATTTGGATGTCTCTCGGCACTTTTTCACCAAAGAGGAAGTCAAACGATTTTTGGATATCATGGCAATTTATAAGTTTAACGTGTTTCACTGGCACCTTACCGATGACCAAGGATGGCGAATTGAAAGTAAAAAGTATCCAAAATTGACAGAAATAGGGGCTTGGAGAGACAGTACGGTAAATTTGCATTATTCAACTCATCCGAGAACTTACAACAAGGTGAGGTACGGTGGATTTTATACCCAAGAAGATGTCAAGGAAATTGTTAGTTATGCCGCTGATCGGTTTATCACAGTAGTTCCCGAAATTGAAATGCCGGGACATGCTCGTGCAGCTCTTGCCGCTTACCCACATTTATCGTGTACAGGAAAAACATTACCTGTAGAAAGCCTTTGGGGTGTTTTTGATGATATTTTCTGCGCAAGGAAAGAATCTATTAATTTTTTAAAAGAATTATTGGACGAATACATTCCACTTTTTCCAGGTAGTTATTTTCACATTGGAGGAGACGAGGCACCGAAAACACGCTGGAAAAAATGCACAAAATGTCAAGAAGTCATTGTTGCGAATAAGCTCAAAGACGAGCATGAATTACAAAGTTACTTCATCAAACAACTGGATGTTTTTCTCGATTCAAAAGGCAAAAAGCTCATCGGGTGGGACGAAATACTTGAAGGAGGATTATCTCCAAATGCTGCAGTTATGTCCTGGCGAAGTTTCGAAGGTGGTATTGAAGCTAGTAAATTGGGACACGAAGTTGTGATGACCCCTGGTTCTCATTGCTACTTTGACCATTATCAAGGGAAATCCAAAGAGGAACCCCTTGCCATTGGTGGTTTTACACCCTTAGAGAAGGTGTACGACTTTTCACCAATACATCCGGAGATGAATTCCACGCAAGCAGCGTATGTTTTAGGAGGACAAGCAAATCTATGGACAGAATATATCGATTCTTTCGATAAATTAATGTATATGGCCTACCCAAGAGCTATTGCACTTAGTCAGGTACTCTGGAATCCCAATACAAAACCCAGCTTTGATGTCTTTGAAAAATCATTAATTGAACACCAATTTCCCAAATTACAGAGGTTAAACATAAATTTTGCGAGTACAAACCTTTTTCCGAAGGTAGAATGGGCTTCAGAAAATAACGGAATTAGTTTAAAAGTGGAGTCAAAGAAAAAAGACGACATATTTCACCTAATTTTTGAGAAACCAATATTCATTGGAAAAAATAAAACTTCAGAATTGATTTTACAGAACAAGCAATCGTTTTTGATTTCGAGAAGTTTAGGTTCTGACACCTTCCATTTTTCACTCCACAGCGAACATTTTGGAGTATCGCAATCCTATCGGGTTTTACCGCACCAAGCACTAGGCGAAAACGTATATTTCATTACCAAACCAAATAAACAATACGATAGTGGTAAGTTAACATTAGTAGACGGTCAAACCGGAAGCAGGCCATGGAAAGGACATGAATGGATCGGATTTGACACTTGTAATGTTTCGCTAGAAGTTTCTTTAGCAAAAAAAAGATACATTAAGGAATTGAACATTTCTTTCCTACATGAACCGGGAAGTTGGATTTACGCCCCAAGACAAATTACTCTTTTCTGGAAGGTAAGGAATAAAAACCTTGAAAGTAGGTTTACATTATCCCCCGGACAAGAATTCATTGCCCTGCCATTTAATC
>VGMK01000177.1 GCA_016866375.1 Bacteroidota bacterium | reverse complement strand
TCATCTATTGTTCCCAACGCAGAGGAGTTTCCATTTGTTGTAACATAAACAACTTGACATTGGGAGTGGCCCATCACGTAAAAATTTAGAAAAGCAGCGACGAAGAGTATTCTTAATTTCATAAGCATTTAAATTTGATTAGGTAAATTTATTGCTAAAAAAACAAGTAAAATTCTGTTCTAAATATAAGTATTATTCATTGATAGTGAATACTATCTTTTAGAAAGCCCAAACTTTGTAAAATAGATTGCGTTGGTAAAACGCGAAAAATATTAAATTAAGTAGATTTTTATTTCAAGCACTTAAAATAATCGTATGGTTCTTTGCAGCTATTACATTGATAGTGGGCCTTACAAGCAGTGCTTCCGAACTGACTAATCATTCGGGTATTCGTTGAATCGCATTTAGGACAAGGCACTCTTGTAGGTTCCGAAAAGAGCACACTTTTATCCACCTCATTTTCTGGCGGCGCGATACCATATTCCTTTAATTTGTATCTTCCATTTTCAGAGAGCCAATCTGTGGTCCATGCTGGAGACAAGACAGTTTCGATGATGACTTTTTTTACTTGATGTTCTGCCAATTTTTTTCGGATGTCGTCCTCCATGGTTTTCATTGCCGGACAACCGGAATAGGTTGGAGTGATGGTAATGTAAACCTGTTCATCTTGGATGGAGACCTCTCGCACTACCCCTAAATCCACCACGGAAAGAACGGGCACTTCGGGGTCACTAACTTCTTCTAATAAATCCCATATGTAAGTGGATTCTACCATTTCATGTTCGGATAAGCGCGCTGCATGTATTGCATGTCAGCGAGAATATATCCCATGTGTTCCGAATGTCGGCCTTGACGTCCTCCATCGAAGCTCCAGTTGTTGTCGGGAAATTTTAAAGTGGCCTCATGGAAAACTGCTCTCACCGTTTTATCCCACTCTTGCTTTACATCTTTTAACGAACATACAAGCCCTTTTTGTTGAAGATCCAAATCCACCTTGTCCTCATAAAAAAGCTCTGACGTGTAGCGCATAAGGTTCTCAACGGATTTTTGGATTTTATCGTGGGATTCTTCGGTACCATCGCCCAAACGAATAACCCATTCTGAAGAATGTTTCAAGTGGTAACGAGTTTCTTTAAGCGATTTCTCGGCAATGGCCGAAAGCTGTTTGTCCTTTGACTGAGTCAAGCGCTCATAAAGGGGTTTTCTGAAGGCATCGAAGAAAAATTGTCGTAAAATTGTGTCCCCAAAATGGCCATTTGGTTGCTCTACCAACAACGTATTAAGGTATTCATTCTCAAAGCGCATGAACGCTAATTTATCCTCATCTCTACCTTTGTTTTCAATTTCTGAGGCGTATTTTAATATACTCGTAGCCTGCCCAATCAAATCCAAAGAAATGTTGGTAAGCGCAATATCTTCTTCCAAAATAGGGCCATGACCACACCATTCTGACAGGCGCTGTCCAAGAATTAAGCTATCGTCTCCAAGGCGCAAAAGATACTGAAATAAGGTCTCTTGCATGTTACATGTGTTTTACGCCATCGGGCACATCGTAAAATGTTGGATGGCGGTAAATTTTTGTGTCTGAAGGTTCAAAGTATGCATCTGCATCGGCAGGGTCATTGGCGTGAACAGAGTTAGATTCAACTACCCAAATGCTTATGCCTTCGGATCGTCTCGTGTATACATCTCTAGCATTTTCTATAGCCATTTTAGCGTCGGCTGCCCGAAGGCTTCCCACATGCTTGTGATTTAATCCTTGCTTGCTTCTGATGAAGACTTCCCAAAGTGGCCATTCTTTTGACATACTCAAAAATTAAGCGGTTTTTCTTAAGGCTCTTTTTTCTGCATAGGTTGTAGCTGCCTCACGCACCCATTGCCCATTTTCTTTTGCTGCCTTTCTTGCGGCAATGCGCTCCTTATTGCAGGGGCCATTTCCTTCCAGTACTTGCCAAAATTCATCCCAATTGATTTCACTGAAGTCGTAGTGCTGGCGCGCTTCGTTCCACTTTAGGTTGGCATCCGGAATGGTGAGGCCTAAAATATCTGCTTGAGGTGCAGCTGCATCAACAAATTGTTGCCTGAGTTCATCATTTGTAAATCGTTTAATTTTCCACTTTATGGATTGCGCGGAATGGGGAGAATCTGAATCACTTGGTCCAAACATCATCAAGGAGGGCCACCAAAAACGATTCAAGGCGTCTTGCGCCATTGCTTTTTGTTGCTCGGTTCCTTTGCACAAGGTTGTCAAAATTTCAAACCCCTGGCGCTGATGAAATGATTCTTCCTTACAAATTTTCACCATAGCTCTTGCATATGGACCGTACGACGTTCTACACAAGGCCACTTGATTCATGATAGCAGCGCCATCTACAAGCCAACCAATGGCACCCATGTCTGCCCAAGTAACTGCTGGATAATTGAATATTGAGGAATATTTTGCCTTGCCGTCGTGCATATCATCGATCGTTTGTTCTCTGTCTGCACCCAACGTCTCACACGCTGAATATAAGTACAGACCGTGACCGGCTTCGTCTTGAACCTTCGCCAATAAAACAGCCTTTCTTCTTAGGTTCGGAGCCCGAGTAATCCAATTTCCTTCAGGGAGCATCCCAACTACTTCAGAATGAGCATGCTGCGAAATTTGACGAATTAAATTTTTACGATAGGCATCTGGCATCCAATCGTTTGGTTCAATTTTAATCTCTTTATCGATTTTTTCTTGAAATCGTTTTTCAAGTTCCTCGTTATTGAAGTTACTCATAGTATATGTTTCCATGCAAAAATAACAAATTCAGAGCATATTAGTTTTAAGAACCCCAAAAGTTCATTGTGAGTCACACGCGATGTTTTGGAAGTCGAGCAGAATTTATCAATTTATTTTGTATATTAGGGTAAAAAGAGGAAATGACACAAGATGCCTTGGGAAAGTGGGGAGAAGCGAGAGCAATGGAATTTCTAATGAGCAAAGATCATGTAATATTGGATAAAAACGTACGGCTTAAAAAACATGAAATTGATATTGTAGCATTGGATAAACAAACTCTTGAACTAGTAATAATCGAGGTGAAAACTCGGCAAACTGCAGCAATTTGTCCTCCATGGAAAGCGGTTACGAAGTCAAAACAACGACAGATAATACACGTTGCAAATTGGTTGGTCAAAGAGCGACAAATAGACAGAGAGGTACGCTTTGATGTAGTTTCTATCGTTCACAACACCTATCGAACAGAAATTGAACACCTTAGAAATGCATTTAGTCCATAATGAGGCGAATGTCGGGGCTGTTTATTTTGGAAAAAAAATGCTGTTACCGAAACTTTCGACAAATTAAATTAATTTCGTTTATGCGAAATATACTATTTTGGTTGTGCTTTATTCCGTTTATTAAATGTGAAGCGCAACTTCAGAAGTCATACACTCAGTTTGTCAACCCCTTAATCGGAACAAGTAAGATGGGCCATGTTTATCCGGGAGCAACGGTGCCTTTTGGAATGGTACAATTGAGCCCACAAACGAACTTTATGTCTATGTTTCATGAGGATGGAACATATAATAAGACTGCTTACGACTATTGCGCTGGCTACCAATACGCGGATTCAAATATACTTGGGTTTGCACATACAAATTTTAGCGGTACAGGGCATTCAGATTTAGGTGATTTATTAATTATGCCGACCATCGGGCCTGTAGATCTTACTAAACGCAACGAGCTACAAACCCACGGATATGGTTCACGGTATTCTCATTCCTCGGAAACTGCACGCCCCGGTTATTATCAGGTAACACTCGATCAGCACCAAATTAGGGCAGAGTTAACCGCTACGGAAAGGGTGGGATTTCATTGCTATCATTTTCCAAGCAGCTCAGAGGCGGTATTTCTATTGGATTTGGTGTATAATGTTTACCATCATCCCGATAAAAATGTATGGACATCACTAAGAATAGAGAATGATTCCACCATTTCGGGTTACCGTCAAACCAATGGTTGGGCTCGCGATCGCAAAGTATTTTTTGTCATCCGTTTCTCACAAGCGATTGAACATTATGGATTCCAGCGATATGACAAAACCACTTATA
>VGMK01000176.1 GCA_016866375.1 Bacteroidota bacterium | reverse complement strand
AGAGACATTGGAATCCAATCAGAAAGTGGTCTTTCGTTATTCATTAGGTAAAGGTAAAGAGAAAAAGTCTTTGTTAAAAAATATAGCATACAAGCCATTTTTTTCACGGCGATGTTTAACTTTACAGGTAAAATTTAATATTATGGCATTCGAATTACCAAAATTACACTACGCCTATGATGCGCTCGAACCGCACATCGATGCGCGCACCATGGAAATACACCATTCTAAGCATCACCAAGCTTACACGACTAATTTGAACAACGCAATTGCAGGAACTGAATTAGAAGGGCAATCGCTTTTACATATTCTTCAAAATTGCAAAGACAAGCCTGCAGTTCGCAACAACGGCGGCGGTTTTTGGAATCACAATTTATTTTGGGAAGTAATGAGTCCCTCAGGAGGAGGACATCCCGTTGGAAACTTAGCTGCAGCTATAAACACTACATTTGGTTCATTCGAATCTTTTAAAGAAAAGTTTGCTGCTGCTGCTGCAACGCGCTTCGGATCGGGTTGGGCTTGGTTGTGTGTGAGTAATGGTACGCTTGAAGTTTGTTCCACAGCGAATCAAGATAATCCGCTGATGGGTGAAGGATGTCAAGGAACGCCAATTTTAGGTTTGGATGTATGGGAACATGCGTACTATTTGAATTATCAAAACAGAAGACCAGATTATATTCAAGCTTTTTTTGAAGTAATTGATTGGAATGAGGTTGAAAAGAAATACAACGGTGCCAGGTAATTTTATTTGGTGTTAAATTGAATGTATAAATTGTTGTTCCGAAAAGTGTAATGTATAAATTTGCCTCAATGTCAAGGTTCATAAGTATTATTTTATTAGTCTCCCTCTTTTTAATATGTTCTACATCCTGCAAAAAAAAGAATGTAGAACCTCAACCTGATCCAATACCAAATCCTCAAGACACAACAGGTGGAGGTACAAGTACATTAGATACATTGTCCACTTTAGTAATAAATTTGAGTGGCATGCAAAACACAAATGGAAAGGTAAATTTTGCGCTTTATAATACTTCCAGCAGTTTTAATGACCCTGATCAAGCCTTGGCGGAGTTGTTTCTTGAGTGCACTGGTGCAAATATGACGATAACACTCGACAGTATTGTCCCTGGATATTATGCATTTGCAATTTTCCATGACGAAAATGACAATCAAGAAATTGATCAAAATTGGTTGGGCATTCCAACGGAAGGCTTTGCGTTTTCCAATAATGCCATGGGCAGTTTCGGGCCACCGAATTGGACACAATCAAAGTTCAATATTCCAAATTCGAGCAGTGTGACTCAAAATATAACGTTGAATTTTTATTGATTTAGTTCAAGTAATTTTTGAACATATTTTCCAATCACATCGAATTCAATATTCACTTTATCTCCGATGTTCAGCTGTTTGAAATTTGTGTTTTCGAACGTATAAGGAATTATACAAACCGAAAATGAATTTTTCTCCGAATCCACTACCGTGAGACTCGTACCATTTACCGTTATTGAACCTTTCTCTACGGTAATAAAATCACCGACATAAGTAAATTTATATTTCCAACTACCTTGTTGGTCTTTAATTTCGGTGCATTCCGCAACGGTATCCACATGACCTTGTACAATATGTCCGTCAAGTCTTCCATTCAGCTGCATGCACCGTTCTAAGTTCACTTGAGTTCCTACTTTCCAATACCGCAAGTTTGTTTTATCCAGTGTTTCTTTAATCGCGGTCACCGTGTAGGAAGTGTCACTTAACTTTACAACTGTCAAACAACAACCATTATGCGAAACACTTTGATCAATTTTCAATTCATGTGTGAATGGGCTAAATAGTTCAACATGAACGTTGCTCTGTTCGTGCTGTATACCGACAACCTCACCAATTCCTTCGATTATTCCTGTAAACATAGCGTCAAAAGTAGTGAATATGCTAACACATTGCGCGTAAATCTTTAATGTTTAATTGAACATTAGTTAGGCCATTAAACTCATTAATTTCGAGCGTATATGCCATTTCAAAAGGAAGCCCACTGGCAACCTCTAATTCTTTGGAGGCCAAACCGAAACCAATAGCATCATAGGTGTAATGACTTTGCGGTTGGCGTACCTTTAACTTTAAATGTTTTTCTTTAAGCACCCGAGATTCAACTGTAAATAGATTCTGTGTGCGAAAAACAGGTTTCATATTTCCGGGACCGAAGGGTTCAAAAGCATCAATGGCTTTCATCAATCGCGGGATTTTCGTATGTATTTGATTGCAATAAACATCATCTAATTGAATTTCCATATCTATCGTTTGTTCGGGAATCATTTTGGAGTCTGAGAGATTTTCTTTCACAAAGCGATCAAATCGTTCACAAAATTCCTTTAAATTTTCTTCTTTCAACGTCAGGCCAGCTGCATGCTCATGACCCCCAAACTGTACTAACAATTCTTTACATGACTCTATGGCTTGATAAATATTCAACTGACTTATACTTCGTGCGGAACCGGTTATCAAATCATTTGATTTTGTGAGTACAATGGTAGGACGGTAATGTGTTTCAATTAATCGCGAGGCCACAATACCAACAACGCCTTTATGCCACGTGGGATGGTAAACGACTGTGGTTTTTTTACCTTTAAATTCAGTGTCAGCATCAATTTGAGCGAGTGCTTCTTGAGTAATTTGTTCATCAAATTCCCTGCGAATTTTATTGTCGTTATTGATGGCTTCAGTTAAGGCGTTTATTTCTTGGCTGTCGTTTGAAAGCATCATATTAACCGCATGTATTCCCGATCGAATTCTGCCTGCAGCATTGATTCTTGGTGCGAGAACAAAGACAACATCTGTAAGGGTGAACGGGAGCTTTCTTGAAGAAAGTTCGGCAATCTTTTGTATGAATAAACGAGGATTATTATTCAATTTTTTCAAACCGTGGTAGGCCAAAATTCTATTTTCACCTTCGACAGAAACGATATCTGCACCAATACTTATGGCTACAAAGTCAAGTAAATTGAATAAAAGATCGTCAG
Source organism: Bacteroidota bacterium (assembly GCA_016866375.1). Lineage (GTDB taxonomy): Bacteria > Bacteroidota > Bacteroidia > Flavobacteriales_D > Crocinitomicaceae > UBA952. The sequence goes on along the minus strand of VGMK01000176.1, from coordinate 1,078 downwards.
GTAATCCTTTCTTTTTGTACAGCGCTTGAAGAAATTTAAATCCAACTCCGCAACCCGAAAGTTCTTTAAACGGATAGTTACAATCTTTTCTTTTAGGATCTAAAACAAGCGCATCGGGTAACTCCTCACCGGGTTCGTGATGGTCACAGACGATCACATTCAATCCTAAGTTTCGTGCATAGGCAATTTTATCAGCTGCTTTCACGCCACAATCTAAGGTGATAATAAGCGTGCAATTCTGCGTTTTAGCAGCGTCTATTCCCTGAATACTTAGTCCATAACCTTCTGTGTAGCGATCGGGGATGTAATAAACGATATCTTGGTGAAGTTCCTTAATGCCTAGGAACATTGTTGCTACCGCAGTAGTACCGTCTACATCATAATCGCCGTATAACATGATTTTTTCTCCTTTGGTCATTGTGTTCACTAACAACTCAACGGCTTCCCTCATATCCTTCATTAGGAATGAATCGTGTAAATCCTGCAAGGATGGGTTAAAAAACTTGAGAATATCCGACTCTTTTCTGAGGCCTCTTTGCCACAGCAATTTTGAAATTGTTCTTTCGATTTTAAAACGGTTGCACAAATAATCAAGCTCAGAAGAATCCATATTCTCCCCCTTCACATCCCAAATTTTCTCCATAATTCTTCTTTAACCTTAAGTTACTTATTTTTTCTGAGATTTCAATCAGTCAACATAACTTAATTTCAGCATATTCGAACTTCCAAGTTCCACAAGAGGAATTGACGCGATATTTATAACCAAATCACCGGTCTCCAAATAACCCTGCGACTTCATAATACGTTTAATATCCGCAATGGTATGATCTGTTGAAATTCGCTTGTCGTAAAAGAATGCGCTAACTCCCCAAACCAAATTTAATTGGGTGATTATTTTTTTATTACTTGTAAAAACAAAAATAGCTGTGTTAGGACGTTGGGATGCAATCTTGTAAGCTGTATAACCCGAGAAAGACATTGTTATTATTGCCTTGGCATCCACGCGTTGTGACAATCTGCATGCGTTGAAACAAATGGAATCCGATATAAATCTATTTCGATTGCGGTCTGGAATTTC
>VGMK01000175.1 GCA_016866375.1 Bacteroidota bacterium | reverse complement strand
CAAAAGAATGGAGGTTTGAAAATAAAGATCCCCAAAACACCTGAAATTAGACCTGTAATTGCCAATATTCGTGGGGTAGATTATGCATTTACGGTAAGTGGCCAAAGTTTTATTGAATTTAAGTTAGATGGGTCTGTAAACAAACAATTTAATGGCATTGAGCCGATAAGAGAAATCGTTTTCCTAAAAGAAGCAGGAAATGAAAAGCTTATTTTACTGGGCACAAATAGTTTTTTAACCTACTATATTCAATCAAAACGTGCACCGAAGAAAACGAGTACGAACAAATCTTTCACCTCAATCGGCGGAAATGGAAATTCGTGGTTCACCTCGCAAGCAGCTAATTCGGTATCTTGGTTAAATGTCTCGACTGGTCAAATTCAGTCCTTATCCATGCCAAATCTGAAAATTCATGACGTCCTGGTGACTCCTTCAGGAAACGCCTTGGTTGTCTCTTCAAATAAGTCCATTCAGACAATTCTTATGAATGGACAATTGTTATGGAAGCAAACTTACGATGGGGCAGATATTAGCAAAATAGTCTCGGGGTTTAAAACAAATGGTAATTCTATATTATGCCTGTTAGATGCCATACAAAACCAATGCTTTGTCCTAGACCAATCAGGTAAATGGATTACAAACAATAGCATCCACGCAGAGAAAGAAATAAAAATCAATACATTTGGTGTAGATGGGTATTCCATTAGCACTTTCTTAGGATCCTATTTAATACAATATAATCGTTAACTCGTATGAAAAAATTGTTTAACATTTTGCTGTTTCTATTTTCACTTACATCCATAAAAAGCCAAAATTATTTAGGTGTCAACACAAGTAATTACGCAGGAGTTATGGGAAATGATATAAATCCGGCTAGTTTTGTGGACGGCAGGTTTAGTTTTGATTTAAACTTATTTAGTACCAATTTCAATCTGTATCAAAATTTTGGTTATTTCGATGCCAAATTCATGAGAAATGCTCAGCAAAACAACTTTGGTGAAAGCTACTGGTGGATAAAATCTTTTACCGATACAGCAATATTTAACGGCTGGGGTGCACAACCTTTTGAGCAGTTTAATTCAAAACCCTTCAGTGAGGGGATTATTAAACACTTGTACGACACATTGACCAAAACCCCACGAGGAATTTACATGAATTACCAATTGGATCTGCTAAATTTTGCCTTCCATATTACACCAAAATTATCGGTTGGCTTCAACGCGAAGCTACGTTCCATAACAAATATTGATAATGTTGATCCTAAGCTAGCAGTACTTTTGGAATCAGGATTAGATACCAGTGATTTATGGGGTAGAACATTTCCGGAGGAACTTCTGAATTTAAATCATATGACATGGACGGAATATGGTGTGAATTTCGGACAAGTAATTCTTGACCGCAATAAACATTTCTTGAAAGCAGGTGGTAATTTAAAATATATGCAAGGGTACACGGCTGCCTATGTGCACACAGATAATTTTAAATATGGCTTATTGGATCAGGATACGTCCTTCTTTCTGCAAGGTGATTTTGCATACGGATATTCTAATAATTTTGATAATACCGTTAACGACATACAATCGAATGGGTTTACTTTTCCCGCGCCCTCGAGTAAATCGGGATTTGGAGTTGATTTAGGAATTGTTTACGAATGGAGACCAAAATATGCAAAATATAAATTTGATATGGATGGACAATCGAATTTATGGATGAAAAATAAGAATAAATACGATTTACGCGTTGGTGTTTCGCTACTCGATTTAGGAGCTTTGAGGTTTACAAAAGGAGGTGCCAGTCGAGATTTTTCGGTGGATGTAAACAGAAAGTTTGATCTCAATCAATTACAAGCAACAGGGCTTAATGACCTTGATGGGATTATAGACTCGTTAATATACCAATCCCTAGATCCTGCAGAATGGGTTGCTGGTGAAAAAGACACACTGTCAACATTTTGGGTTCAAACACCTTCTGCATTAAGTATTCAAGTCGATTACCACATTTGGAAATCTTTTTACATAAACGCAACGGGCATGTTGAACCTTATATCATCCAAAAAGCAAGCAAAGGTAAAAATGGCAAATCAATTTAGTATTACACCGAGCTTCGATTACGCTTGGTTTGGCATTCATCTTCCTATTTCGGTAAATGAATACTCCGGATTCAAGGCAGGTATAGCCGCACGTTTGGGGCCTCTTACTCTCGGTATGACAGATTTTAGAACTTTATTAGCACGAGGACAAGTGAGAGGGATTGAATTTTACACAGGAGTTAGGATACCTGTACTTTACGACGCTGTAAGAGATATAGATGGGGATCAAGTTTCAGATAAAAAAGACGATTGCATCACAGAACCGGGTATCTGGGCCTTCAAAGGTTGTCCAGACACAGATGGAGACGGCATTAAAGATTCAGAAGACGAATGCAAAGACGTGCCCGGTCCATCTGAATTCAGAGGTTGTCCCGACAGAGACGGAGATAAAATTATTGACAAAAAAGACGATTGTCCTGATGACGCCGGGTTGAAAGAGTTTAACGGTTGTCCCGATAAAGACGGGGATAAAATTATCGACAAAAAAGATGATTGTCCTGAATTTGCTGGGCTTCTAAAATTTAATGGGTGTCCAGACAAAGACGAAGATGGCATTCGGGATATTGACGATGATTGTCCTGAGAATCCAGGGCCAGAGAGATATAAAGGTTGCCCAGATGGTGATAATGATGGCATAATAGACATCAAAGATGCATGTCCAAAAGATTCTGGTTCAGTAGAGTTCCAGGGTTGTCCAGATAAAGATAAGGATGGGTTATTCGATTTCGTGGATGATTGTCCTGAAATTTCGGGTCCTAAAGAAAATAAAGGTTGTCCTTGGCCTGACACAGATAACGACGGCTTGTTAGATAAGGATGACGAATGTCCGACAAACCCTGGTCCAAGAGAAAACAAAGGTTGTCCCTATAAAGATTCCGATGGCGATGGATTATTGGATAAAGATGATGATTGTCCGAATACACCTGGTCCCAAATCCAACAAAGGTTGCCCGGTTATCGAGCAAGAAATTATTGAAGTCTTAAAAACAGCATTTGACAATTTAGAGTTTGAAACTGCCAAGGACATAATTAAAGAGCCCTCCAAGCCTTCTCTCGATGAATTGGCGGATGTCTTGAAAAAGAAACCAACATGGAAACTACAAATATCTGGGCATACAGATAATATTGGTGATGAAAATGCCAACCTTGTATTATCAAAAAAACGTGCTGAAGCTATACGTAATTATATTTTTTCTAAAGGAGTCGAGTACGAAAGGTTGAATATATCTTATTTCGGAGAAACTAAGCCAATCACAAGCAATGAAACCCCTGAAGGAAGACAGAAAAATAGGAGGGTTGAAATGAAAATTGTATTCGATTAAAACCCAGTTAAAGTAACTGTAATAATAGAATCTTTTGTTCCATTTTCTTTTTATGAAATTTCTTTTGTTAAAAAGTTAATGATTTCAAAAAAAAATAAAAGGAAATCTTGACGAATTTTAGCAAAAAAAGAAATCTATGTCTAAGCTTTTCTTACTTTTTATTCTTTCTGGTGTTGTGCTGTTCTCATGTGTGCCAGCAAAAAAATACAAAGACTTATTAAAAAAAGAAAAAGAATGCTCTGAGGAACTTGAGAAATATAAAAAGTCAAGTAATCAATACGAGTCTTCAGCGAAGGACTTACAAACGCTATACGATATTGCCTCAAAAGATTTAGCCAAAATTAGGCAGGATACAAGCGCGCTTGGGAATAAGTGGCGTGTTCTGAATAGAGATTTTACAAAATTACAACAAGAACACGAATCGCTGGAAAAATCATTTGATAAATTAAAAAACTTGAGCGCCAAAGAAACAGCGGCATTGCAAGCTGATCTGGAGGCAAAGAATAAAGAACTTCAAGCAAAAGAAGATGCTTTGCTAAAACTTGAAAATGAACTTAAAATAAAGCAAAAACTGCTCGAGGAAAGAGAACGTCGAGTAAACGAACTTGAAGAGGCCATCCGAAAAAAAGATCAAACAGTTCAATTATTGAAGGCGAAAGTAGCCAATGCATTGAGAGGATTTGAAAATCAAGGATTAACCGTTATTCAAAAAAACGGAAAAATATATGTTAGTCT
>VGMK01000174.1 GCA_016866375.1 Bacteroidota bacterium | reverse complement strand
AGCAGCAACAAAACATCGACAAATGTGAGTAAAGTAAAGAATTCCGTGTAAAAAATATGGGAAGGATTTTGCAAGGCGGCGTGGTTGTCGGAATAATGCACTAAATCAATGATCCACGACGAAAAAGAATAAACGGAAAGCACTATGAAAATAAGTATTAAAATTTCAGAGAGGCGTTCTTTTAACTTAATAAAAGAGGCAGTAAGCTCAAATTTTATTTCATTTCGTTTAGCATCGAGGTGATAAAAAAACCACACCAATAATAAGAGGGCTACAAAACCCGTCAAATCTTTAATGAGCTCACTTTCCATGAGCAATACCTTCCCTTCAGTCACCTGTCCAATGTCTTTAAAACAATTTCGAAGTAAGATCAAAGCCATGATTTCTAATTGTTTAGCCACACTTTTAGTATAGCTTTGGCGGAGGTAATAAATTAATAAATATACTTCGTATACAAGTAAAGAACTGAATGGAGAGAATAAGGCAGCAAATGGAGAACCGAATAAATCTTCTGGGAAATATTTGGAGTCCAAGAGGTCGATCCTAAGGGCAAAAATGATGGCAGAGTGAATTAAAAAGGACGTTATACCAAAGTATAAGGTGAGCTTTTCAAAGTAAACTTTTGAGGCTTGCGTAAATAACATTCTTTGTATTTTACTTAAACGGAAACAAACAATTAATACTTATATTAGTTCACGCAATCAATTAATGCAAACGTTAAAATAAGCGGTTTAGCTCCCTGAAAATCTTTTTGGTTAATTATTTAAGGTAGTTCATTAATTTTTCAACGCTCGATTTGGCGTCTCCGTATAGCATCTCAGCATTGTCTTTATAAAAAAGCGGATTCTCCTCGCCTGAGTATCCAGCGTTCATTCCTCTTTTCATAATGATCACCTTTCCTGCTTTCCAAACCTCTATCACGGGCATGCCATAAATAGAACTTGAGGGGTCATCAATCGCACTTGGATTGACAACATCGTTGGCGCCGATGACTAAAACAACATCGGTTTCCACCATATCGTCATTTATTTCGTCCATTTCAAGTACAATGTCGTAAGGTACATTTGCTTCTGCGAGTAAAACATTCATATGTCCGGGCAACCTTCCTGCAACGGGGTGGATAGCAAACCGGACGTTTTTTCCTTGTTTTTGTAAAGTTTGAACCAATTCGTAAATCAAGTATTGAGCTTTGGCCGTGGCCATTCCATACCCGGGTACGATCACAATGGATTTAGAGACATTCAACAACTCCGCAACCTCTTCATGACCGAGGGAGGTAATTTCACCCTCAAGAACTTTTTTCTCTCCAATCTGAGGCAAACTGCTTTTGCCACTTGCAAAAATTACAGAGAAAAAAGAGCGATTCATTGCCTTACACATGTGCAGGGACAATATGGCCCCCGAGCTACCAACTAAGGCACCTGTCACAATCAATAAATCATTACTCAACATGAATCCCGCTGCGGAAGCGGCCCAACCGGAATAGGAATTCAACATGGAGACAACAACGGGCATATCTCCTCCACCAATTGCCATAACAAGAGAAATACCTATGATACATGCAATTGCACTCATTGAAATCAAGTAAATCATTCCGATGCTGTTGTTTTGCTCAGAAAAGAAAACTATTCCCAAACCAATACAAAGGCAGAACAAACCGAAATTCATCCATTGAAGACCATGAAAATTCCAAGGTTTACTTGGTAACTTCCCATCAAGTTTCCCCCATGCAATCACGGAGCCTGTTAACGTAATCGCTCCGATAAATACACCGATAAAAACCTCAACTAAATGTATCCCGTGTTCCACTCCAGTGAGCGCTTGTGTCGTGGAGTCGAGATATGACCCAAATCCAACTAAAACCGCAGCTAAGCCAACGAAACTATGTAATATGGCTACCAACTGTGGCATCGCCGTCATTTCAACTTTTCGCGCGACAACCAAGCCAATTACGGAGGCAATGACCAAGGATATAATGATGTACGAGTGTCCCTCAATGGTTTCTCCAAAAAGCGTTGCGATCACTGCGATAGTCATTCCAAGGATGCCGTAGAGAACTCCTCTTTTTGCAGTCTCTTGGGAAGATAAACCGCTTAAGCTCAGAATAAAAAGAATACAGGCAAATAAATAAGCTGCAGTTTGAATTTCTTTCATTATGATCATCTTGTTCCCTTATTTTCTAAACATGTTTAGCATCCGGTGTGTCACCAAAAAACCGCCAACAATATTTATGAAGGCCACAAAAATAGCAACACACGCCAATACGGTCATTGGGTTTGAAAGTTCGTATTTTGTTTGTAACAAGCCCCCAACAACAATGATCCCGCTAATTGCGTTTGTAACGGCCATGAGAGGCGTGTGCAAGGCGTGGGAGACATTGTTAATTACCTGCCATCCAACGAAAATTGCGAGAACAAAAACAGTAAAATGTTGAATAAAAGAAGGAGGCGCAAATCCTCCAACAAGGAGCAACAAAATTCCCACCGCACAGAGACCTAATAGAGTTGATACCGCTGCTTTCTTTGACTTCTTTTGTGCCTGAATTGCGAGCATTTCCGGACTAAGGTTATTTTTTTTCTCACCGCTTGCCGCACTCGGACTGACTTGAAGGGGTGCCGGCGGCCAATTGATTGTTCCGTTGAAGGTAACCATAGCGCGGGAAATAATGGCATCTTCCATGTCAATTTTAAAGTTTTCCGCTTTGCCCATGTCATCGAGTAAATGACACAAGTTATTGCCGTATAATTGTGATGCTTGATTTGGTAAAGGGTTCACTCGACCTACAATAGTGACACCGTTCGAGGTGGTATATACTTCTCCATTTTTCGTTAATTGACAATTACCCCCGGTAGAAGCTGCAAGATCTACTATTACTGAGCCTGACTTCATGGCTTGCACGTGGTAATCCATGATCAATTGAGGTGCCTGGCGTCCTGGAATTTGTGCTGTTGTGATAATAATGTCTACTTCTTTTGCTTGTTCGAGAAAGAGCTTCATTTCTGCCTCGATAAACTCCGGGCTCATTTCTTTGGAATAGCCGGAGGATGTCGCACCGTCCTCATCGATTTGAACAGTGAGGAAAGTAGCTCCCATGGATGCGATTTGCTCTGCTACTTCTTTACGTGTATCGAAGGCTCGGACGATGGCTCCCAACGAATTTGCAGCGCCAATCGCGGCCAAACCGGCAACCCCTGCGCCAATAACTAAAACTTTAGCGGGCTCAACCTTTCCGGCTGCTGTTATTTGTCCATTTAGGAATCTTCCAAAATAAAATGACGCCTCGATAACCGACCTATATCCCGAAATATTTGCCATCGAGGAGAGCACATCCATTTTTTGTGCTCGGGTAATCCGTGGAATTGAATCCATGGAAATGGCATTTATTTTTCGATTTGCCAATGCATCTAAAAGATGCGAATTTTGAGCAGGCCAGAGGTAACTCAACAGGACAATACCCTCTTTCATAAGACTGATTTCATCCAAGGTGGGCTCTTTCACCTTTAATACGATATTAGAGTTTTGATAGATCTCAGCAGCCGTTTCCTTTAAGATTGCTTCTGCAATTTCGAACTCGTCATCAGAAATACCGGCTTTCTGACCTGCTCCCTTTTGAACACACACTACAAACCCTTGCTTTCGCAACCTTTTTATGGTTTTTGGAGTTGCTGCAACTCTTAGTTCATCAGGAAAAACTTCAACAGGAATGCCTACAATCATGTGCTTGTTTATTGCTCATTCGAAAATTAAAACGCTTATTTAAGGTAATTTTTAAAGTACTTGTAGCAACAAAAAAATATTGCAAAATGTTTATCCGTGTGTCCGGAAAATTTATAATTTTTTGAGCAATTTACTCCTTTTAACGGTTCCAAGGTTTTTTGTAAAATTTGTTCTAAATTAAGGATGCCGAATGGTCAGTATTGCTTTTAAACTGTATTTTGCTATTGCGTTGAAGTTAGGAGCAGCATTAAATGGTGTCAATTTGTTTTATCAGGTCGTGATCCATCTGCGTTATCTTACCTGCGCTGTGTGTAGTAGTTTGAACTCGCACTTGGTTATAGTTGTGCATAAAAATTTCGGGATGGTGATTTAAACGCTCTGCTATTTCTGCCACTCTATTCACAAAGCACATCGCGTCCGCAAATGTCTCAAAAGAGAAATTTTTCTCGAGAAAGTTGTCTTTAATTTGCCATT
>VGMK01000173.1 GCA_016866375.1 Bacteroidota bacterium | reverse complement strand
GATGGAAGCATGAAAGCGCAAATGGGCCTTCCCGACATGAAATTACCCATTCAATATGCCTTGACCTATCCTATGAGATTAACTACATCGTTCCCTCGTTTTAATTTTTTAGATTACCCTCAGCTCACCTTCGAGCAAGCGGATAGGACTACTTTTCGAAACTTAAATCTAGCTTATAAAGCAATGGATATGAGGGGAACTGTAGCATGTACCTTGAACGCAGCAAATGAAATAGCTGTTGACGCTTTTCTAAACAAACGTATTTCCTTTTTGGAAATTGCTCAACTCAATGAAGAGGTAATGAATGCAAATTCAAATACATTAAATCCTAAATTAGATGATTATATCACTGCTGATGTGCTTGCGAGGGAAAAAGCAAATGATTTATTGAAATAAAGGCATAATTTTAGTTAAGCATTATAAACTCATTGTGAAAAACTACCCATTTCTATTTCTTTTCGTCTGTTCCTCTGGACTTTTTAGTCAAAAAACACATGTCTCATTAACGGCTCGAACACCGTATTGCGGAGGAGCAAAGCCTTCGGTAGAAATGGCAGCCGGAATTACAAGAAATCTTGGAAATTATTATTTAGTCGTCGAATTCAAAAAATTTAATAACTCAAAATCAAGTGAATGGTCTCGTATGGAAATCGCACTCGATGAAAATGGAAATTGGAGTGGAAAGATCCCTAAAAAGTGCTACCTGCGGATATTTTTGGCCGATCAAATGTTGAGTGTTCCTAAATTGAAAGTGAAATATGCAATTTCTGATTCTTTGCACTACGCGTTGAAAGATGATTCAGCAATTGAGCAATGGAAAAGCAGACCAGTTTTTGAGAAAACTGATAAAAAATTTAATAAGTTCATTAAATTGGAACTTTTGGAAACCTGTTTTTTAGGTTTAAATCCTTGTTACAAGTACATAGGTCCGAAGCCGCGCTAAAGTGCCGTTGATTTTCTCTTGAAATACCAGAAGGTAAAATCAACCTCGTGTTTTTCGTCCGCTTCTTGGCAACCTATCTTGGATTTCTCCCATAACGTCTCATCAAACTCAGGAAAAAAAGTATCGGCCCCATAAACTTTATTTACCATTGTGATAAACATTTCCTGAAGTAGTCCTGATTCCAAGGCCAAACGGTACACCTCACCACCTCCAATGATAAATAATGTGCGCGTATTCTCGTCCTTAAAATGGGAAAAACATTCATTCAAAGAGTGGAAAACTAGACAATCTTCGGCATGAAAAGATTGATTACGCGTTAGAATTACATTTTGTCTACCTGGCAAAGGACGGAACTTTTCTGGGATGGAATCGTAATTTTTTCTTCCCATAACGACAATTTGGCCTTTTGTAGTTTCCTTAAAAAACTGCATATCTGCCGGAAGATGCCACATTAAATCGTTATCACGGCCTATTCCATTTTCCAAATCTACAGCAACAATCAGCGATACTTTCATCATACTGCCACAGCTGCTTTAATATGTGGATGCGGATCATAATTTAATAGTTCGAAATCTTCAAATTTGAAATCAAAAATATCGGTCACATCAGGGTTAATTTTCATTTGTGGTAGAGGTCGAAAATCACGTGTCAACTGTAATTTCGCTTGGTCCAAATGGTTCAGGTAAAGATGAGCATCACCAAGCGTATGCACAAAATCTCCCGCTTTCAATCCACATACCTGAGCCATCATCATAGTGAGAAGTGCATATGAAGCAATATTGAAGGGTACACCAAGAAAAGTGTCTGCACTGCGTTGATAAAGTTGACAACTTAACTTTCCTTCCGCCACATAAAATTGAAAAAAAGCGTGACACGGAGGAAGCTTCATGTTTTCAATTTCTCCTACATTCCAAGCCGAAACAATTATTCGCCTTGAATCAGGATTATTTTTCAATTGGTGAAGAACCTGCTTAATTTGATCAATGTGGCGGCCGTCAGCAGTAGGCCAGCTTCTCCATTGATAACCGTAAACCGGCCCTAAATTTCCCTCGCTATCTGCCCATTCATCCCAAATTGAAACATTGTTTTCTTTTAGATAGTTGATATTTGTTTCACCCTTCAAGAACCACAACAATTCATGAATGATAGACCTTAAATGTAGTTTCTTAGTAGTTAATACAGGGAATCCAACTTCCAAATTGAACCGCATTTGATAACCAAAAACCGAAAGGGTACCGGTTCCCGTCCTGTCTTCTTTTTTAACCCCATTGTTTAAAATATGCAAAAGTAAGTCGTGGTATTGTTTCATGAGTTCAAAAAATCTTCGATTGTTTGATTTTATAACCTGTATTCATTTGCGAAATTAACTTTTATCTTTAAGACATATTGACGCCTACAACCGAATTTTTAAACAAGTTATTCGAGTTCTCAACAGCTAAAATATTGTTTAACTTTATCCCATGCGAATCTTCCTCATTTGTTTTTATATACTGACTGCTCATTTTTGTATTTCACAGAATAAACTCAAGAAAAAATACAGGGGAATGTACGAGGGGGAAATTCCGGCTTATCAAATTTTAAACGGCGACTCACCATTAGAAATTGGCAAATCTTTTATTTCTGTTGAGTTTAAAAAGACAAAGATGTTGATGACCGTTGGTAAACTCTCCTACGAAGGTGATTTATCATGTGCCCCCACGGAAAATGAGGTGATTATTTTAGTGTCTATTGAAGGTTTGTCCGTTCCTGAAAAATTTTCACTTAGTAAAAAAACCAAAAAACTAATTCGTTTTGGACGCAGTCCACAACCTAACGCGGACCTGATAAAGGTAAAGAAATCACGAAAGTAGTACCTTTTCCTGGAGAACTTTTAACATCTATTCTGCCGTCGTGTGCATCGATAATAAGCTTGACATAATAAAGACCAAGACCAAAGCCTTTGACATTATGTAAGTTTCCTGTTGGCACTCTGTAAAATTTATCAAATATCATTGCCAAGCTCTCTCTCTTTATCCCAATGCCATTATCCTCTACACTCACTTCAAGTTTCTTCCCTTCATGCTTGGTGGAAATCTTGATAAGGGGTATTTGATCACAATATTTAGCTGCATTATCAAGCAGGTTATACAATACATTGGTTATGTGAACGGGATCCGCATGAATGGTAAATTGATCGCCTTGAAAATTCAACATGACTTGACCTCCATTTGCCAGCTGATTAAATTCAAAGTTTTCTTTTACCTCTGACAATAATTCGTATATGTTGAATACCTCCTTTTTCAGTACCACTTGTTCCCTATCGATTTTTGCCACATTTAATACCCGTTCCACCTGATTTTCAAGCCTTTTGTTTTCCTTAAAAATTATGCCTGCGTAACGCTTTATTTTTTCAAGATCCATCTCCTCGCCTCTCAACAACATTTCACTAGACAAACTAATCGTGGCAATCGGCGTTTTCAATTCATGAGTCATATTGTTTATAAAATCAGTTTTAACCTCTGACAATCGTTTTTGGCGGATAATAATAATCAAGCTGTATCCAAAAAAGACAACCACTAAAATTACAATTGCTGTTATGTATAACCAGGGAGAAAAGAATTGAGTTGCTTGTATAGTTCTCTTATCCAAGTTAGGAAAGTAGACCGTAAAATAGTGCCCATCTTTCTTAAGATTTAAATCGCTTGCGGTGAGATCCATCGACTGATTTTTTGTAGTCTCATAGATGGAATCTCCCTTAAATTCGATAAGTTTACTCAAATAAATTGTATCAAGAAAACAATCGTATATCCCGTAAACGAAATCTTGATCAATATTCTGAGTATAAAATGACTTTTTAAGTAAGGTCTCTAAATAATAAGGTTCAAGCTCTTCAGTAATATCAACGGTGTAATGCTTTTCATTGATTTTACGAACTGTGGCGTATAAATCCATGGAGTCTTTTGCATCCTTTTGGATAGTCTTCGCAACATTTTGAAGCGCCCTCACCATATTATAATTGAACTCACGAGTGTTTAAGCTGTCCTCCTTGTTTTGAATGGCAATGTCATTTTTTTGAATTTCAAGTGTTTTTTTTACCCAAATCAATTGTACAATAAGGATGGTCGTCAACGAAAGTAGACCCAGAACGACAACTGCAAGAATTGTTTTACGACTCATGGATCAAATCTAAAGAAAATCTGCAGACTAAAAACCTTGAATACCATTTACTGTGGTATACTTGAGGACATTTTTCTTTTCAGGATATATTCT
>VGMK01000172.1 GCA_016866375.1 Bacteroidota bacterium | reverse complement strand
GGTGTTTACCTCAATACCTTCGGACTGTTTGGGAAATTTCGAATTCGTTATGAATACCAACCCATTGCTTCCAGAAGTTATCAAATTGGTTTGTGCACACACTACATATTAAATTTGGATTACGGAACGAATGTGTTTTTTGAGTATCGTCAATACCCTAATCCGATGCAGCGTCATCGCAGTTTTTACTTTGCAAGAGTTGCCTATGGACAAGTTTGGCATCCAATCCTTTACGAAGATAGTTGGTCTGGTGAGTACGTGGGAAATACTAAACTCGGAAGTTATGTTTCATTTAGTGGAGGAATTGGTCAACAATTTCGATTTGGAAGGGCAAAAAACTTTCGAATTGAATTTCAAGAGGGGCTTCAATACGCACATACCATAGAGGGTGTTACCGATTTTAGGTCCACCTACTATGCCGAAAACCCCGAAGCATATAACAACTATTGGGGAGACGCGCTAATCGATGATTTAGAATCGAAAAATACACCCAATGTAGGTCCTGTCGGACTTCCATTTTTTCAAAGCATTGGTGCGGGATCCTTATTTTACATTAACGCAAGTATTGCATTTACTTTTCCTGGCGAGGCCTATGAAGTTAAGCACCAGGAGGTAGGTGGTTTTTTTCGCCTCAAAAAAATGAAACTGTAGTTTATGCGTTTCGTGCTACCTGTTTTATCCTTTTCGGTTGTTTTGCTGCTACTCTCCTCCTGTGGAGAAAACAGGCAAGACGAGTCCATTTCCATGGCGGAGTATCAAAAACGAAAACCAATAGACAATCAAATTGATTTACTTTCAAGAAAGGATGTGTTCGACGGATATATCTTTGGGCATACGTATTCTCTTCTTTATTTCAAAGAACGCTTAGCCACTACAGCTGAAGATTCTTCATTTCTAGAGGACGTGGATGAAAATTCATTGTCTTTAAAGGGAAATTTACAAATGGATATCCATTCGCTCATCATGTCTCACGATACCCTGACAGACAAATTTGATATGAGGACGGAAAAAATTAAGCTTTTTTACGGCAAGCGCGGACTCATTACCAATTCAGTCTGTTATTTTAATAAATTAAGTTATAAAGAACGGCCTGGAGACTCTTTGCCTGTCCCAACGGCCTTGAGAGGAAATTACATGGTACCCATCGGAATGACGAGCGGACCTTGGTCCAGCAAAGGTTCGAAAGCGGTAGTGTTTTTTACGCCAGGCGTTTTTGAATACCGAGGAAAAACGTTTTACAATCCCGTTATTGTTTTCGATGAATTTGTACTTTATATTTTTTCACAAAAACAGGACGATGCTTGACGAGGCGGCGGTGATTTCTTTTAATTTATTTTAGTTAGCTATCTTTACCATTCAATAATGCCTTTATGAGTCAATCAGAACTTTCAGAACAGGAATTGCAACGCAGAGAAAACCTTTCTAAATTGCGTGAAATGGGCATAAATCCCTACCCTGCCGAATTATATCCCGTCAACGCAAATGCGCAAGATATAAAACGTGAATTTCCTGAGGGGAAGGAAGTATGTTTAGCCGGAAGGATGATGTCTCAACGCATTATGGGGAAAGCCTCATTTGCTGAATTACAAGATGCCTCTGGGCGCATTCAGGTTTATTTCAATCGGGATGAAATTTGTCCGGGAGAGGATAAAACACTTTACAACGATGTATTTAAAAAGTTACTTGATTTAGGGGATTTTATAGGGATAAAGGGGACAGTATTCAAAACGCAAGTGGGAGAAATTTCAATAAGTGTAAGCAGCTTCTCTATTTTATCTAAAGTCCTTCGACCCCTGCCTCTGCCGAAGACGGACCCGGATGGAAAAGTATACGACGCTTTCACTGATCCCGAATTACGCTACCGCCAACGCTATGTTGATTTAGTAGTGAACCGACAGGTAAAAGATGTTTTTGTGAAAAGGACAAAATTGTTCAACGCCATGCGCCAGTTTTTTAACGATGCCGGTTATATGGAAGTGGAAACCCCTGTGCTTCAATCAATACCCGGAGGAGCTTCTGCCAGACCATTTATTACCCATCACAATGCCCTGGATATTCCCTTGTACATGAGAATTGCCAATGAGTTGTACTTAAAGCGATTGATAGTTGGTGGTTTTGATGGCGTGTATGAATTTTCGAAGAATTTCCGAAATGAAGGAATGGACAGAACTCACAATCCGGAGTTTACTGCAATGGAAATTTATGTGGCATACAAGGATTACAACTGGATGATGTCGTTCACCGAACAATTATTGGAGCATTGTGCTGTTGCGGTGAATGGAACAACAGTATGCACTTTCGGAGAGCACAGCATCGATTTTAAAGCCCCATACAAGCGTGTAACCATGCGTCAGGCGATCATAGATTTCACAGGTTTTGATATCCATGGAAAATCAGAAGAAGAGCTACGTTCAGCTGCAAAAGGTATGGGCTTGGAGGTAGATGAAACCATGGGAAAAGGTAAGTTAATCGATGAGATTTTTGGCGGCAAATGCGAAGGAAATTACGTGCAACCCACTTTCATTACAGACTATCCTAAAGAAATGTCGCCGTTGTGCAAGGTACACCGCGAAGACCCAAGTTTGACCGAACGATTTGAATTAATGGTTTGCGGAAAAGAAATTGCAAATGCCTATTCCGAGTTAAACGATCCAATTGATCAACGGGAGCGTTTTGAAGAACAACTAAAGTTACAAGAGCGAGGAGACGACGAAGCGATGTTGATCGACCAAGATTTTTTAAGGGCATTGGAATACGGAATGCCTCCAACGAGTGGTTTAGGCATTGGAATGGATAGATTAATCATGTATCTTACCAACAACCCGTCCATTCAAGAAGTGTTGTTCTTCCCGCAAATGCGTCCGGAAAGTAAGTCGAAAGTGAGCTTAAACGGTCAAGAAAAAGAGATTTTTGAGGTGATGAAGTCTCATGGAGAAATGCCACTGTCAGCATTACGAGCTAAGTTTGACATCAGCAACAAGGTTTGGGATACGTCCATAAAAACCTTAACAAAGAATCATCTTTTAAAAGTTAGTAAAGAGAACAACCAATTATTGATAAAAATACTGGTTTAGCTATTTGAAAACTTAATAATTACGCCTAGATTAGTAGATAAATAAAACCATTTTATGGGAAATACAAATTTGTTGACTACCATTATGCCAATCGCTCTTGGTATTATAATGCTAGGCTTGGGGCTTTCATTGACCATCGCTGATTTTAAGCGTGTCGTCAAGTTTCCAAAAGCAGTTTTTATAGGCCTTTTCTGTCAAATGATTGTTTTACCGTTTGTGTGTTTTGGCATAGCAAAAATTTTCAATCTTGGTCCTGAACTTGCCATTGGTCTAATGTTATTGTCCGCATCACCTGGAGGCCCCACGGCTAATTTATTCAGCCATTTAGCAAAAGGAGATGTGGCGCTAAATATTACCTTAACTGCTCTTAACAGCATCTTAACCCTAGTAACATTGCCTCTTATTGTTGAATGGTCATTAGATTTATTTGGCAAAAGCGGAGAGATTTCTATGCCCTTTAAAAAGATAGTAGAAGTATTTTTAATTATTCTTATTCCAGTATCTATTGGAATGCTTATCCATGCAAAAGCACACTCATTTGCAAAAATGATGGATAAACCTGTTAAAATACTGTCTGCTCTATTCCTAGTTGTTGTTATTGTGGGAGCTGTTTTAAAAGAAAAAGAAAATCTCGGCAATTATTTCGAGCAAGTTGGAACGGCCACACTATTTTTTAACCTTGCAAGTATGTTAATTGGTTTTTTTGTGCCATTATTTTTCAAGATTGAAAAAAAGCAAGCAATTGCCATCGGAATGGAAATTGGAATTCATAATGGCACATTGGCAATTTTCATAGCCCTAAATGTATTGGACAACAGTATAATGAGTATTCCTCCGGCGATATATAGTTTACTCATGTTTTTCACAGCTGCCGTTTTTGGAATTTTGGTAAATAAAATTGGAAAAAATAAAGTTTAACACGTGAACATCATGGGAGAGAATAATCAATTCAGCTCACTAAAAGAATTTTATCCGTTTTACTTACAACAATACAGTGACTCAATTTGTCGTTATTGACATTTTATTGGTACAGCCGGATTTATAACCATTGTGATTTATTCTTTTATTGCTAAAAATTATTGGCTGTTACTTTTTGGTCCTCTTTGCGGATATGATTTTACCAAATTTATTCAAATTATTTAACTTTCCCACCAATTCTTTTTTGGGGCTTCAGGTTCTCCCAATGTATGTTTTACGCTTTC
>VGMK01000171.1 GCA_016866375.1 Bacteroidota bacterium | reverse complement strand
TAAATAACGTTTACGAATTGCAATTGAATACTTCTCAAGAGTATCTGAATAGTCTTGCGAGTATGAATACGCTTCAGGAAAGCATTAAAAATATTATGACGGATTTAGCATCTACAGCCAAGGATACCCAGGCATACAGGGATAATATGGCTTTGTTATCACAAAACCTCGCAGATCTGAACAACGTGTATGGTAACATGTTGAAAGCAATGAGAGGTTAAGCGATCTTAATTTTAAGTTATTAATTTAAAAAATTAGAAATTATGGCAGGTGCTAAGGAAACGGTAAGACAGAAAATGATTGGGATGATGTACTTGGTACTTACAGCGCTTCTTGCGTTGAACGTATCAAAGCAAATTCTCGATGCATTTGTTGCGATTGAAGAAAACATCCAACGTTCTGCTCTTACACAGTTAGATAGAGGTGATGCAGCGAAATATGAATTAAAAACCTCGATGGCTGATGCATTAGCTCAAAAAACCCCTGGCATGCAACAAAAAGCGGAAAAAATTAAGAGGTATTTGAGTATCATAGAACTGATAGATAACGAGGCAGCTAAGGTAATCAAGGAAATTGACGATACGAAGTTAATGTTGTTGGAAAAAGCGGGCGAAGACGTTACAACAATCGCAAATAATGATGAGAAAGCAATTGTCTGGAAAATGTATGATGGTCGGCCGAAAACAGATGGTGGTGACCCTTTGCGTCCAGCGCGTTTGAATTTAATGGCAGTTGAGGCCAAAGACCAGTTCGATGTTCCGATGCACGAATTAGTGGGTGCTGATATCAAAGTTCTTGACGAAAGTAAGAAAGGAATTGTAATTTGGAAATTATACAACGATTTCAGAAAAAAAGTAGTGGAATTGGCTGGTTCATATCAAGAGGGCGAGAAGAAGTACTCTGTTAAGGTAAAAGATATCAATGATTGGGCAGATAACAAAGACTTGGACAAAAAGGTATCGGCAATGCTCAATGGAAATGGTAATGTTATAAACAAGGAGGATGTTCCGGCATTAATGGGTATTTATCAAGAATTGACGAAAAAAGAATTTGCGAAGCACCATGAGACTGAAGATGTACATTGGATAGGAAGAACATTTGACCATGCACCGATGGTTGGTGCACTAGCTTCTCTTTCTTCGCTACAGTTAGAAGTTTTGAGTGCAAGAGCCAAAGCAATTAATTTATTAAAAGGTAAAGTTACTACAGGTCAGTTTTCTTTCAATAAGGTAGTCGGTATGGCTTTTCCATCATCAGCGGTATTTAATCCTGGAGATGAATTCACAATGACAGTTTTTATGGGGGCATTCGACTCCGATAAACAGCCACAAGTAAAACCTGACCAAGGGACCTTTGTAGAGGCCAAAGACGGTAAAGCTACAATAAAATTGAGAGCGCCTCAACAGGGAGAAATGAAGTTGACAGGGCAAGTTGGTATAGCAGATAAAAGTGGTGATGTAAAATGGATGCCTTATGAAACGAAAATTCAAGTAGGTCAAAAGGCAGGTTCTATTTCTTTGCCAGATTTGAATGTTCTGTTTACGGAATGGGATAATTTCATGGTACCGGTTGCTTCTGGAATTGTGGGAGAACCAAGTTTAGCGGCCTCCGGTGCAATTTTAACCAGAGCAACAAAAAATGGGCAAAAAGGATTTAATGTTAAAGTAACTGTACCGAACAAAACCGCTACCTTTAGTTTATCCGGTAAAGATGCTGCCGGTAAGTCTGTAAGTTTTGGAACGTTTACTTATAAAACAAAAAAATTCCCTGATGGAAAATGTACTATTTCTACAATTTCGAGAACTAGTAATACGAGATTGAGAGTGAGTCTTGGACCTGAGTCTTTGTTTGGTGATATTTCCTTCAATGTCCTTGGAGGTTCAGTTACTGTAGGTAATGATATTTTTAATTTTAGTGGAGATGTTTTACCTGCTAATTTGTTGGCAAAAGCGAAACCTGGTAGAGATGTAGTCGTATTAATCGATTATAAAAGATCAGGAGGAGCAGTAAGAACACTTAAAACTGGTTTAACTGTTAAGCCTTAATTTAATAGACATGAGAACTTACATTTTATCCATTTCAATCGCTCTTGTTTCTTTTGGACAAGTGGAAGCACAGGGTGATCCTTCAAGAGGACCATACAATATCCTGCCTAATGGTGTAGTTGATGGCGTTTCAATCAAAGACGAAGTGCCAGTGAGAAGTGCGGTGGAATATGAGTTTGTTCGATCTTCAGATCAAGTTTGGACAAAACGTGTTTTTTCACGAATTGACAAAAGAGAAAGATTAAATCACGAAATTTTCTTTCCGGATGACAAATTTGAAGATTTATATGAAGCACCAAAGAATATTGGTGACATAGATAATCCGAAGTGGAATAAACATGCAGAAAGATGGTCGTTGTGGACAATAATTGTGCGTCACATTATGTTAGGGGATTTAACTGTGTATAGTCCCTATGATGAGTCATTTCCTTTGGTGGCAGACGGGTATAAATTTAAATATCCCGTTGTGAAAAATTCAAAAAATGATTATTTTACAAATCCTTCCTATCGGACTGCTATTCATGACAGAAAGATTGCGGCAGCATCCCCGCCTTCTTATTATGAATACGATGGACAATTCTCAACAACTCCACTTTATTTAAAAAAGACAAACCTACCATATCAGCAATGGCTAGATTCGCTAAAAAATGATCCATCTGATGAGTATGTTGACATTGATTTAAATAAAGATAAAATTAAAGAACTTTGGGACTTGGTGAAGCCAGGAGAAAGAATTCTTGACAAACGAATAGTTAAGTTCTTGTCCAGTGAATGTATTGTTGCTTACAATATTAAAGAAGATTGGTTTTTTGACAAGGAAAGATCAATGTTGGATAGACGAATAATAGCTATTGCGCCAGTGGTTCATGCGGAAACAGATTCATCTGATGGTTCTATAAAACAAGTTTTTTTCTATGTTAATGGTGAGCGATCGGCGATAGATGCTTCTGGAATACTAACTTCTTACAATGGAAACGTAGTTGAAAGAGAATTATTCTGGCTTTATTTTCCTGAATTGAGAAATGTCATCGTCAATTATTACGTATACAATGATCAAAATGATGCCCAATGGATGTCTTTTGACGATATGTTCTGGAAAAGAAGATTTAGCGCCCAGATTTACAAAGTTTCTAATAAATTCGACCAGGAAATTGAAGAATTCAAATTTGGAGTGGATGCCTTATATGAAGCTGAAAAAGCTAAAGAAAAAATTAGAGAATGGGAGATTAACGTCTGGGAGTATTGACTTTTGGAAATAAAATTGAAAAGCCCTGCACATGCGGGGCTTTTTTTTTAATTTCGCATGGTGAAGTGGATTGGAAATCGTATAAGTTTTAATGAATCAAAAGCGCGAACAACAATTGTAATTGAACCTCAACGCAATAGTATCGTGAATGCACTAATGGGGGCTTGGTTGGCTATGTGGTATGTAATTGGTGTGGTAATCTTATTATACTCACTAGATCACATCTACACTGAAAAAGAACAGATAATTCTTTGGGTTTTTTCCGTTTTTTGGGTTTATTATGCCTTTCGAGTTACAAAGTCCTATTTATGGTTAATGTTTGGAAAGGAATTAATAAAGATCGACGAAGTTGGAATGCATTACAAACGCTCAATCCGTAAATTTGGAAAGTCAACGCTATATTTATTTGGCAATATTCAAGACTTACAATTTGAAGTGCCGGAGGAGGGCTCGATTCAACGGGTTTGGGAATCTTCCCCTTGGATAAATGGAGGAGAACGGTTTACATTTAGCTATTTTGGTAAAATTGTAAAGTTTGGAAGAAAATTAGAACAAAAAGATTGTAATTTACTCTACAGCTTAGTGAGTAAAAGAATACAAGAAAGAAAAAAGAAATAATATGTACAGCAACATCCAATCATTCCTTTCTGAGGAGTTGAAGCAAATAGAGCAAAATGGACTTCTTAAAAGAGAGCGCATCATTACAACTCCACAGGGTGCAAATGTTAAAGTTAATACTGGTAAAGATGTGGTCATTATGTGCGCTAATAATTACCTGGGTCTTTCCTCTCATCCGGAAGTTATTGCAGCCGCAAAAGAAGCACTCGATACACATGGCTTTGGTATGTCCTCGGTCCGTTTTATTTGCGGAACACAAGATATTCACAAAATTTTAGAGGAAAAAATCGCTTCATTCTACGGAACAGAAGATACTATTTTATATGCTGCAGCATTTGATGCAAATGGCGGTGTATTTGAACCTCTTTTTTCAGAGCAAGATGCCATTATTTCGGATGAATTAA
>VGMK01000170.1 GCA_016866375.1 Bacteroidota bacterium | reverse complement strand
GGACACTATGGGCCAGATATTCAAAAACAAGCAGAACGGTTGATTGATGCGGTTGCCTTTGATTTTGTTGGAACCGATTGCCACAGAATTGAACACCTTATGCTTTTACAAGAGCACCTTCAACTCCCCTATTTTCACAAATTAGGCGGCTTTCTGCTTAAAAATAAGCAGCTGTGATACTTCATTTACTCAGGCACGCCAAAACAGAAAAATTTGCAGATTCAGGTAAGGATTTTGATAGAAATCTTTCTAAAAAAGGCCATGCCCAAATACAACATTTGAAGAATTACTTTTTGGAAGAAAAGGTAGAAGTCTTTTCTATATTTGCAAGCGCAGCAAATCGTACCGCCCAAACTGCTACTCTTGTTTTTCCGGGTCACCAATTGCAATTGTTAAAAGAACTTTACCTAGCAAGTAGCTCACAGTTATTGCATTTCGTAAACTCATTAGAAACCAATGAAGATATTTTCCTCATCGGTCATAACGAAGGCATCTCCGAATTCGCCTCATTAGTTGTTGGGGAACCTATTCACCTTCAAACTTCGGGTTATGTTGCCATAAAATTTTCATGTGATAATTCCGCTGAAATATCGAGGCAAACAGGAAGTATAATTAATGCTTTCCGACCCGAAATTTTAACCTAAAAGCGTACCTTAGCATCATGGGGGAAGTTTATGAAGTGTTGGTAAAACGATTGGGTAATCCAGAAAAAATTGAGTTTAATGGTGAAGTGCTGTTACTTTTTAAATCAAAGGAGCAACCATTGTCCTCCATCTTAATGACCTACGGATTATCTGACAGTGCGATGAATGCACACAAAAAACACCTTGATGAAGCCCACAAAGAACTGTACTTTATGTTGCCAAGCTATTGGGAAGTTAAAGAACTGGACAACCCTAAATTCAATTGGATATTTCATTGGCTAGTTCACTTAAAAAAATATGTTTTAGCCAACAACACATGGTTTGGACATGGTCATACTATGCCTTGCGGTAAAGATATGAAGGCCCTATCTGAAACCATGCTGCAAAATCATTTTATTCTGAGTCGACCAATTGCCCTTGCCAACGATTTGGCTCCCATTCAACTCAACAACCGAGAGGTTGGGTTCCTTGCCATTATTCCAATTTTTGGGGATGAAATGGATTATAAACAAGGAAAGGGTACTTTGAACTTCTTTCATAAATTTCAGAGTGCGAAAATTACAGAGAAACTAGACGATTTTCGCAAGACTTCCCTGCGTGCAAAATGGCGATTCTTTGGTTAATATGAAAGAAAGTAAGGCGCACCTCTCTTTACTTTTTGTTAATGTTTTATATGGAGCGAGCCATGTTCTTGCCAAGGGAATTATGCCAATTTTCCTAAGCCCAAACGTATTTATTTTGCTGAGAGTTGTGGGGGCAAGTATTCTATTTTGGAGTGTCTTATTTTTCATCCCACGCGAAAAAATTAAAACGAGTGATTTAATGAGGTTGGGTTGCTGCGGACTTTTTGGAGTCGCCATTAACCAACTTTGTTTTTTTCATGGCTTAAGCCTGTCCTCCTCTATTAACTCAGGAATTATAATGGCCTTAAATCCTTTAATGGTACTTGTTTTGTCCTATCTTTTCATGCGTGACAAACCCACATTAGTGAATAGTTTGGGAATTTTTGTCGGTGCCGTGGGAGCAATTTTACTCACTTGGAAAGGTGCTACCGGATCAACCGACTCTTGGAAAGGTGATCTTTTTTTATTTGTGAATGCTTTAAGCTATGCCATCTATTTGATTTTAGCAAAACCATTGATGCAACGCTACAAACCATTAACGGTGATAACTTGGGTATTTTCCTTTGGTTTACTCTTTGTGATTTTGTTTCCACCTACAATGACTGATCTTATAGATACAAGTTTTGATATTCCAGGCCTCATTTGGCTCAAAATATGCTACGTAATCGTCGGGGTAACTTTTCTCACTTATCTGCTCACTATGTACGGTTTGAAATTTCTTCCCGCGTCTGTGGCAAGTGCATATATTTACACACAACCAATTTTAGTTATAGCATTCACTTTTCTTTTTGCTAAATTGAATTGGTCAGAAGATTACCGCGACAGCTTAAGTTTTGAAAAAATTGGGTATATGCTAATCATATTTGTTGGCGTATATTTGAGTTCACTGAAAATAAAAAATAGCCGAAAGAAACATGAATAAAATCATACCGTTCACATTGCTCTTCTCCCTTTTTGGATTGATGAGTTTTTCTCAAAAAAAAATCATTGATCACCAAGCATATAAAGAATGGAGTAGAACAGAAAAAATACAACTGTCTCGCAATGGACAATTCGTTACCTATGAGCTTAATCCACTCATTGGCGACGGACACTTATTTATCTACCTCACGAATGATTCTCTTTTGGATTCTTTTCCCCGAGGAAAAAATGCCCTCATAGCAAAAGACGAATCCTTTATTGCCTTTACAATTACTCCAGGATTCGATACGCTTAGATCCTGTGAGTTGAACAATATAGCGAAGAAAAAATGGCCGAAAGACTCTCTATTCATTTATTCCTCCTCAAACGATTCGTTGACTGTCATTGCTGAATTAAAAGCTGTAAAAACTGCGGAAGAGGGTTCGGTGATTGGTTATACCACGGAAAAAAAGATTGAACATCCGCGCAAGAAAACGGGATGTTCTTGGCGAAAAGAAAAAAGAAATAAGCCGGTTTATTCAGACGGTTATCCGCTTTCAGTATTTACCTCAGAATTTACATTTAGTAAACAAAATGTAACAGAATTTGAATTTGAGAAATCGGGGAAATACCTGGCTATCATACAACACGAGCAAAAAAAAGACATTGATTCGTTTCACTTACAAATAATGACCGTAGAAGAGGTTCCAACATTAGTTTTTGAGTCTAAAAATCACTCAGAAGTACTCCTGCCAGTGTGGAATTCAACTGCCGATCAATTTGCCTTTTTCGCCACCAAAGACACCAGTGAAAATAAACAATTCGACCTTAACGTATTTAATCTTGACGATCGAGAAATGTGGATTATTGGTGATAGTATTACTTATGATTTTGATTCCACAAAAGGAGTGGATGAATCCGGGGACCTAGCATTTGTGGAAAATTCAGAATATCTTTATTTTGAAGTCTCCGATCGGGTCAAAAATGAAAAAGATACGCTACTAGAAAGAGAAAAAGTATTCGTTGACATTTGGCATTACAACGACAAATCCATCCAGCCTCAGCAACTCGTTCAGCTCGAAAGAAAAGGACATGAGGCTCGGCTTTATATATGTAATACGCTTAATCAAACACTATTTCCACTATCGAGTGACACGATGGATGTTGATATCCAAACTGAAGTAAGAGGAGATAAAATTTTTGCCTCATCCAATGTCTCCTATGCAGTAAGTGCGCAATGGAAAAGCCCTTCATTGGAAGATGTTTACGCGATTGACTTAAAATCCGGAAAAGCAAGCTTGGTAAAGTCCGGCTTAGCTTACCACAGTGGGATCTCCCCTGCGGGAAAATACTTCGCATACTTTGATCCAAATAAAAAGCAACACTTCATACTGGATCTTGATTCCTTAAAAGAAACGTGTATTACATGTAATCTGACGGATGTGATTTGGACAGAAGACATGAATGGACAGCCCATGCTTGCTGGGCCAATGGAAACATATGGCTATAATCAAGAGGAAACAGTCTATTACTTTCAATCGCAATATGATATTTGGGGGTATGATATTCTTACTAATAAACTACTTTCAGTGACAGAACGAAAGGGAGAAAAAAGAAAGACGCAGTTTTCATTACAAAAATGGAATACTGATTCCATATACATCAATTTGAAGGATGTTTACCTAACTGGGTTCAATGAAATTGACAAAAGTACCGGAATATATTCCCTTTACGAAGGTGACGATTTTGGACTTTATCCGAAGAAAGTGGGAGATTTTAAGTTTTTTGGCATCGATAGATCTCTGAATGCTAAAGTAAATATGGTGCGTACTATGTCTGTTTCAAGGTATCCGGAGGTATCTATTTTAGATAAAGACTTTAAAAACGAAAAGATTATTTCCAAAACGAATCCGCAACAAGATGATTATAATTGGGCCAAGGTACAATTAGTTAAATGGAAAGCCTATGATAAGTTGCCTTTAGAAGGCTTACTGTATTCTCCTGAAAATATTGATTCCGCAAAAAAGTATCCTTTACTCGTTTATTTTTATGAGTTGAATTCTGATAATCTTCATAATTACAGTTCACCTCGGCCTTCAGCAAGTACAATAAATCCCGTTGAATATGCCTCAGCAGGTTATTATGTGCTAATTCC
>VGMK01000169.1 GCA_016866375.1 Bacteroidota bacterium | reverse complement strand
GGGAAATTGCCCTGGAAGCCATCGGCAAATTATCTCCTGCCTATCGTGCCGTTTTTAACCTTTACGTGATGGAAAATTATTCTCACAAGGAAATCGCGGAGCTACTAGGAATTAATGAGGGAACATCGAAGTCAAATTTGGCAAAGGCTAAAATGAATTTACAACGTATGTTAAATGAAAAATTTAAACACATCGACTCATGATGGATGGTAATAAGCAGATTGAAGATCGGTTCAGAGAGTCGCTCGAATCGTTCGAGCTTCCCTATGATGCCGAAGCATGGACGTCATTAGAAAAAAAGTTGCCTAAGGGACCAAAAACCAATTACTTAAAATGGGGGTTCGGGGTTGCCACTGTTTTAGTAATTGTAGGAATAATTTCGGTACTTCTTGTGAATCATAGCGCCGATACGGCTAACACTCATCCAGAGGGCAAAGTAAACAATGATTCAAAAAATACCAAAGTTGAAAAACAATCGGAAGATAATTTATTGCGCAAAAATGATGAAAGTCCGAAAAAAATCATCTTAAATTCGCCAAAGGAAATTACAAGCTTAAAAAACACAACTGAAATTGCGAGTGAACACACAACCGTGCATAATTCCGTTAGTGCTTCAGACAATACAAACCCTCCACTAAACTCGTTGAATGTTGTGCTATCTAACGAAACCAAGGTACAAGATCCGAGTAAAAAATCTTCGAATATAGTCCAACTCCCCGATTTCGCCTCAAAATGCTACGGCGATATTTTTGAAATGCTAAATAAAGAGGAACACACCCTTGTTCTGACTTCACCCTCAGGAAAGAAGATACAAATCCAAAAAGGAGATAAATTGACCTGCACCCTCGAAGAAACGGGAGTTTACACCATTTCATATACAGACAGATTGCAATCCAATTCAATACTTGATGAGAAATCGTTCACTGTAAATAAATCACCCATGTTGGAATTGCAAATTGCAGATGAACTTGATTATGAAACTGGTTTGCCGGTATTACATGGTGAGTGTTCGACAAATGAAACAATTGTGAGGTGGTCTCTTAACGGAAAAGTGTGCGAAAATGCAAATCATGTAAAACACGATTTATTGTTATTCGACAAAGGCAGAAACATTATTGAAATTAGCGCCCAAAATGATTTCGGTTGCAAGGCAAAATCTTCTAGAATTTTTCACCTTCAAGAGGACTATAATTTATTGGCTGTAAATTCCTTTAGCCCAAGTTCTAATGATGCAAGAAGAATGAACTTCATGCCGTATGCACTGACCGTAAGAAATGTACCATTCGTTCTTACTGTATTAGATCCTGATAACTCAGGTACAGTGTTCACCTCAACTGATGCCTCTCAACCATGGGATGGAATAGATAGGCGAACGGGAAATTTAATTCCGCTAGATAAGGCCTATATCTGGAGAGTCGTGTTGTCAAAACCCGTGCAAGGAGAAAAATTGGTTTACACAGGATCGATTGTGCGCTTCTGAGAGCATTAAGAATTGTTAATTCATATGTAATTTAGAGTATTATCGCTACTTTTGTTAGTGATGGCACTGAAGTTATTTAATACTCCCGCACGTTACAAGCGATTTAGCTTCTACACTCGATTTTACGATGAACGCAAGGAGCGCCTTGAATTAAAAAGAAAGCAATACGAAGACCTTGAAAATGCCACTGACGAAGAAAGAAAAGCAATTTTCAGAGAACAAATGAGGGATTCTTGGGCTATGGGAAAAGAAAGGGAAGGTGCTAAATTTCAATCCAATACGCGAATTTTGATACTCATAGCCATAATTTTAACCCTCGGTTATTTTATTTTTAACGGTCTGGGACAAATTGATTCTGTTGTTTTTCGATTAATGGAGTAGAAATGGGAATTATTCAACAACTTCCCGAGCATATTGCGAATCAAATTGCCGCAGGCGAGGTCATTCAACGACCTGCTTCTGTTGTAAAGGAGTTAGTAGAAAATGCCATTGACGCGGAGGCTACCGAAGTGAAAATCATTATCAAAGATGCTGGTAGAACCTCAATTCAAGTCATTGACAATGGTAAGGGAATGAGCGAGGAGGATGCCATTATTTGTTTTTTGCGCCACTCGACGAGTAAAATAAAAACTGCGTCTGATCTTTTTTCATTACAGACGAAAGGTTTTCGTGGAGAAGCACTCGCATCTATAGCCTCAATTGCACATGTGCAACTGACCACAAAGCAGGGTGAAAAGACAGATGTAGGAATACAACTCAAACTTGAAGGGGGTCAAATTTCAGCAAAAGAGGAAGTGGTATGTTCGATTGGCTGTACCTTAGAGGTTAAAAACTTATTTTACAACGTTCCTGCAAGAAGGAATTTTTTGAAATCCGACAGTATCGAATTTGGACACATTCGCGATGAATTCGAACGCATTGCATTGGCGCATCCAGAAATTCGATTTCTTCTCATACATAATGGCAACGAAATACATAACCTTCCAACCGCAAATGTAAGAAAGCGCATCGTTGACTTGTTTGGCAAGAATACCAATGAGCAACTGGTCCCGTTAGAGGAAGTGACGAATATTGTGAAAGTTTCAGGATTTATTGGAAAACCGGATAAGGCAAAAAAAAGCAGAGGAGAACAGTTTCTGTTTGTCAATAATCGCTTTTTTAAAGACGGTTATTTCCACCACGCTATTTCCAAAGCATACGAGGGATTAATTCCTGATAAATATTACCCAAGCTACTTTATTTTTTTTGAAATAGACCCTTCTAAAATTGATGTGAACGTACATCCGACGAAAACAGAAATTAAATTTGAGGAGGACCGATTTATCTATTCCATTTTAACAAGCAGCGTGCGACAAGCTTTAGGAAAGTATAATGTTTTTCCGACACTAGACTTTGAACGCGATACAGCATTTGATTTACCAAGTGACTATCGCAAAAACGATTTAGTGGAACCTAAAATCAAAGTAAATCCGCTTTATAATCCTTTTGAAAATCAACAAGGTAAATCAAGTGGATCTAGCGGTAATGGTTTCAGTAAAGGATTAAACAAGCAAGGTTTTGGACAGGATCAAGCGGCAATTACCAACTGGGAAGAGTTTTATAAAATACAAGAATTGACAGGAGACGAACAACTTACGCTTCCCGAAATTGAAGAAAATAATTTCTCAAAAGGTACAACACAACTCCTTTTTCATGGAAAGTATATTGTAAGTCCATGTAAATCAGGACTCATGTTAATACATTTCAGAAGAGCATACGAACGCATACTCTATACAGCTATTGCCTCTAAATTTATACACTCTCCCCTTTCCAGTCAATCCTTACTTTTTCCAATAACTATCTCGATACAAAGAAAAGACCTAGATTTTTGGAACTCAAATGTTACACTTTTCAAGCAATTAGGTTTTTCAGGAACTATTGAAAATTTCAACCTCAACATAGAAGGAATTCCTTCATTTCTGCCTGTAGAGGCAACTACAGCGCTCATGGAAGAATTACTAAGGACAGCAGAGCAACAAGACATTGAAAAAATTGATGTGGCTACAAAGTTCATTGAGAAAATTGCAAAGGTTTCAAGTCGATCAAAAAAAATAGACACACAAGAAGCCGCGCAACATCTCATAGAAGAATTATTTCAATGTGAAGAACACCAGTATACAACAGATGGAAAACGTATAGTTTCTACACTACCCTTTTCTGAAATTGACCTTAAATTTTAACTATGTTTTCTTTTTTGAATTCCATACCCCAGGTTACTAAAAACATTCTTCTTCTGAATGTAATGTTTTATATCGTGACTGAAATTCTAGATCGACAAGGAGTTAACTTGCGCGGAACATTGGGTGCTCACTATGTTAATTCCCCTCTTTTTCAACCTTTTCAAATTGTCACGCATTTTTTTATGCATGCTGATTTTTTACATATTTTCTTCAATATGTGGCTATTTGTAATGCTCGGAGGATATTTAGAGAGGATTTGGGGTCCAAAACGCTTTTTTATTTTTTACGTTGCCGCGGCAATGGGGGCATTTGCTCTATACAATGCAATTGGAGTCTATCAAATAATTGAATTATCAAATGTTATCGGAAAATCAGTAAATGTGGATCAACTTAATTTAATTATTGCTCAAAGTGAAGGATCAGATGAATTAAATTCAAATCTGATTGAGTTTTTTCAAAATGTACCTAATTTAAATTTGGAAGCCGTCTGTCAATATATTTCCTTATCGACTACGCCAATGGTCGGTGCCTCGGGAGCAATTTTTGGAGTGATGGCAGCTTTTGCAATTCTCTTTCCCAATACAGAATTTATGTTGTATTTTGCCATTCCAGTTAAGGCAAAATATTTAGTCGGAGCTTACATCTTATATGCAG
>VGMK01000168.1 GCA_016866375.1 Bacteroidota bacterium | reverse complement strand
AAGACGTTAGATTCGCTATCGGGCTATTTGCGTTCAATGGATTTCCATTAATTGTTATGTTCGATGCAGTAACACCGAAACCCAAGAGTAAATTATTGATTAGTTGCGTTGGGGTTTGTGTTTCGTTAATGAGAATGCTTTGACAAAAGGATGCTGAGGTGATAAAACAGCATAACAAGGAGATTAAAATCTTATTTTTCAAAATCGGCAATTTTTTAAAAGACTTTATATCTTGCAAAAAAGTTGCACATAAAAAATCGCAGAGTTTTTAATTTAAAAAACAATAACTTTTTGCACCTTTGAATACATAAAAAAATAAAAATATGAAGAACACACAACGGTTTATCTGCACAGAAAAAGAGAGGTTTTTATCAGAGCTTTTGGACCTTCTTTGCATCCCTTCTGTTTCTGCCGACCCCAAATATAAAGATGATATAAACAAGTGTGCAAGCATGCTCTCGAAGCACTTAATTTCTATTGGACTTGACAATGTTGAAATTTGTCCTACGAAAGGTCACCCATTAGTGTATGGAGAAAAAATCGTGAATAATTCATGGCCAACGGTATTGGTTTATGGTCATTATGATGTTCAGCCTGCCGACCCGTTAGATTTATGGCATTCTCCCCCATTTGATCCGGAAATTAAACAAACAGAAATTCACCCAGACGGAGCGGTGTTTGCAAGAGGGGCGTGCGACGACAAAGGACAAATGTTCATGCACGTTAAGGCCGTTGAAGCTATGTTGGCAACGAATGAATTGACCTGCAATGTAAAATTCATGATTGAAGGCGAAGAGGAGATAGGAAGTGAGAACCTGGCAGAATTCGTAAAAAACAATAAGGATAAATTAAAAGCCGACATTATTCTCGTATCAGACACAGGGATGTTAGCAAATGACGTTCCTTCAATTACTACTGGACTGAGAGGTTTGAGCTATGTCGAAGTAGAAGTTGCCGGTCCAAATAGAGATTTGCATTCTGGGCTTTATGGCGGTTGCGTGGCTAATCCGATTAATGTTTTAGCCAAGCTGATAGCCTCTTTACATGACGATAAGGGTAAGATCACGATACCAGGATTTTATGATAAAGTAGTTGAGTTATCTGATGAAGAGCGCAACGAAATGGCAAAAGCTCCGTTTTCACACGAAAAATACTGTCAAGCGCTGGACTTAAAAGATGTAATGGGGGAGGCAGGCTACTCTACACCGGAGCGGGGATCTATCAGACCCACATTAGATGTAAACGGAATCTGGGGGGGGTATACCGGAGAAGGAGCCAAAACTGTTATTGCTTCCAAGGCTTTCGCAAAAATTTCCATGCGCTTGGTTCCAGATCAAGACCCAGAAGAAATCACTCAATTATTCAAACAACATTTTGAAGCAATCGCCCCAAATAGTGTGAGCGTTGTTGTTAAGCCGCACCATGGAGGAGAAGCCGCAGTTACGCCAATTGATTCCATAGGATACAAAGCCGCAAGCGTAGCCTATGAAAAAGCGTTTGGTAAAAAGCCAATACCCGTGAGAAGCGGAGGTAGTATTCCGATCGTTGCCATGTTTGAAAAAGAATTAGGGCTAAAGACGATATTAATGGGCTTTGGTTTAGACAGTGATGCTATCCACTCCCCAAATGAGCATTATGGTTTGTATAATTATTACAAAGGAATAGAGACGATTCCGTATTTTTACGAAGCTTTTGCTAAACTTCATTGCGAATGACTAAGCTTATAATTCTCTTTACTCTGCTTATTTTTTCTTCGTGCATTAGCTTTAAGGAGCTTGAATTCAAAGGGATGAATGGATATGAGATGGGAAAACTGTCGGGTTCTGAAGTCTCATTCACCTTAAAACCCATAGTATACAACCCTAATATCTATGCATTAAAAGTTAAAAAATCTGTGCTCGATTTAGAAGTTGAGGGAAAGAACTTCGGAAAAATTTACCTAGAAAAGAAAATTTCTGCAAAAGGAAGAAAAATGGCAGAATTGCAAGTGCCATTGAGAATAGAATTGGAATCAGGCGCCATGTTAAAAGCGATGCCGTTGATGTTAAAAGACTCTGTGCGCGTTGTCTTAAAAGGCCATCTCAAGGGAGGAATGCTGGTTTTTTCTAAAAAATTTCCCGTTGAATTTGATAAAAAAATTAGTCCTAAAATGTTGAATCCATTTAAAAAACCATAAATGCTATCCAAAGAAGGCCAAAAAAAATTATTTCTTTTAGATGCATACGCATTGATTTATAGAGCATATTTTGCATTTTCTAAAAACCCAAGAATCAATAGCAAAGGACAAAACACGTCTGCGGCCTTTGGTTTTGCTAATGTGTTAATTGACGTTATAAAAAACGAAAAACCGACGCATTTAGCGGTTGTTTTTGATCCTCCTGGGGGGTCTACACAGCGCATGGAGGAATTTGAAGCCTACAAAGCACATCGAGAAGAAATGCCAGAGGATATACGTTCCATGATACTTCCTATAAAAAAAATTATTAAGGCTTTTAGTGTGCCAGTAATCGAAGTCGCTGGATTTGAAGCAGATGATGTTATTGGCACGATGGCAAAAATAGCGGACGAAAGGGGGTTTGTAACGTATATGATGACCCCAGATAAAGATTATGGCCAGTTGGTAACCGATACTTCGTTTATTTATAAACCGGGAAGAGGAGGAAATCCTCCTGAAATTATGGGAATAAAAGAGGTTTGTGAAAAATTTGAAGTTCAAAACCCACAACAGATAATTGATATTTTAGGTTTGTGGGGTGACGCATCCGACAACATTCCCGGAATACCGGGTATTGGAGAGAAAACAGCCAAGCAACTCATTGCTAAATACGGTTCTATAGAAAAGCTATTAGAAAACACACATGAATTAAAAGGCAAGCAACAAGAGAATGTAATAGCTTTTGCAGAGCAAGGTATAGTTTCTAAACGTTTAGCCACAATTATAACTAATGTGGAGGTGACGTTTGACGAGGAGGCTCTTGTCATATGTGAGCCAGACGCCGAAAAAGTAAAAGAAATATTTACGGAACTAGAATTTAGAAATTTAGCAAGGAGAATTATAGGAGAAGAGATTGTTGTTGTTGCCGACTCACCGAAGCAAATCTCTCTCGATATAAACCAACTGGATCTATTTGGTTCACAAAGTTTAGTGGATCCTCAAGAACCTTTAGAGACAAAGCAGTACAAAACCATTGTTACGGAAAGACCCAGCTATCACTTAATTACTTCACCAGAAGAGCGAAAAGAGCTGATAAACTTGCTTTTACAACAAAACCAAGTTTGTTTTGACACAGAAACGACCGATATTGAAGCCATGCATGCCGACTTAGTTGGGTTTTCCTTTTCGTACAAAGCAAGAGAAGCCTTTTATGTCGCTGTGCCTACAGATTTTGAGGCGGCAAAATCAATCGTTCGAGAATTTGAGCCTTTTTTTAATTCGGAAAAGATTGAGAAAATAGCCCATAACATTAAATACGACCTAAAGGTTTTACATCGATACGGGATCAGTGTTGCCGCGCCAACATTTGACACGATGATAGCACATTATCTAATTAATCCCGAAGCAAAACAAGGGATGGATTTTTTAGCAACTTATTATTTGCAGTACCAGCCGATATCAATCGAAACGCTGATCGGTAAAAAAGGAAAAGGGCAAGGAAATATGCGAGATCTGACTCCAGAGGAAGTCTACCAATATGCTTGTGAAGACGCGGATATTACCTTTCAGCTAAAGCAATTGTTTGAACCCGAAATACAAAAGCCACACCTGCACGACTTGTTTTATAACATGGAAATGCCATTGGTAGAGGTTTTGAAAGACATGGAGCAAGAAGGAATTTCAATAGACGTTCCCGCGATGGAAGAATACTCGAAAGAATTAGATGATACGTTAATTAAATTAGATGAACAAATTAAAGATTTGGCAGGCGTATCATTTAATATTGACTCTCCCAAACAACTTGGAGAGGTTTTGTTTGACCATTTAAAGATTTCAAGTAAAGCGAAGAAAACAAAAACTGGTCAATACGCCACTTCTGAAGATGTGCTTCAAAAATTTGAGCACGACCATGCAATAGTGCCACTAATTCTTGAATACCGCCAGCTAAGGAAATTGAAAAGCACCTACGTGGATCCGCTACCCGTCTTGTGCGACCCAATAGATGGTAGAATTCACACAAATTTTATGCAAACGGTTACGGCCACGGGACGTTTAAGTTCAAACAATCCAAATCTTCAAAACATTCCCATACGCTCTGCAAAGGGGCGAGAAATTAGAAGGGCATTTGTATCCAGAAGCTCCGAATACAAATTAATGGCGGTTGATTATTCGCAAATCGAATTGCGCATCATTGCAGCGTTAAGCGGGGATAAAAATATGATTACGGCTTTTAGAGAAGGAA
>VGMK01000167.1 GCA_016866375.1 Bacteroidota bacterium | reverse complement strand
ATAATTTTAAATTTGGATCTGAAATTTCCACTTTACCTTGAAACTCCTTCTGATCAATCGCTGGGGAAATAATTTTAATATTCCTGTAGTTGTAACCATTGACTACAGCTTTTGAAATATCCCCACTCAAATCCTCAACTAAAAATGATCCATCGTCCGAAAAATTTAGCGCTGAGAATTTCAATTTACCCTCAACAATTCCTATGTTTTTTTCATCAAGTAGTTCAGCAAGGTTCACACCCTGCAAATCTAAACTGGCAGCCTCTTCATCTTTTTGAGAGGTGATTTTAAAAGTTTGACCTGAGGACGAAATTTTAACTGGGTTCCTAATATTTATTCTTCCATTTTTGGAATTTATTTCATTTGCCTTAAGTATCACTTGCTCAATCGACCCTACACAATCAATTCCTTTCAACTCTAAGTACCTCATTTTCTTCTGAAAAAAACTCATGTCAAAAGAGGCACTTCTTTTTGGTAACCTCATTTTAGCGAGCTCATCAAAATCAAGGTATGAGGACGAAATTTGAGCATTAAAGGAAGAAAAATCCTTTTTGCGAAAATCTGGTAACATAAAATCTCCCCGCAAATACGTTTGGTTAAAAAGTCTGACCTCAAAATTATTCAATTTCAATTTTGAGAGATTATCAGAAATAGATCCCTTTATTTTGAATTTATCAGTCATACCCTCAATAGTTGGCACCCAAAAGGAAATATCTTTAAATGAAAGCTCACTGGCATCTATCGAAGCATCAAAAAACACTGAATCCTCAAAATGATCGAATGAGGACCAATCCCTGTAAATTAATCGAAAATGAGATGCAGACAACTTTGAATCTGGCAAAGAGACAAACATATTTTTGAACGATATACCCCTAGGCCCTATACTTACAGAGGAAGTAAATTCATTCAATCGAAATCCGCTTTTCTCCCCAAAGGTCAACTTATCAAGCTGACACGAGAATACGTCATTATTTAAATTAAATGATGAAAGTACAACACTTAAATTGTTTAATTTTAAGTGATTAAAATCTACACCAAATGTAAGGAGCGGAGCTGATTGATCGTTGTATTCTAAAGTTACATTTTCAAGGTTAATTGTTGAAACTGAAAGTCTTAAGGGTGGAGATGTGGAAGGATCTTCTGATGAAAAATAATCAACTAAAAATTGATAATTCATGATCCCTTTTTTGCTCTTTTGAACTTTAATTGAGCCCCCGTCAAGCTCGACTTCATTTAATTTAAATACATTTTCCTCAATATCAAATTCATCTATGGTTGCCATTAATTTTGGCGTGGAGACCAGGGTATCGTTATACTGATCCATTATGGTGAGACCTTCAATGGATACCCTATCAAAAAATACAATATCCACTTTACTTATGGATATTGTTGTATTCAATTCCGATGATAAGTAAGAGGCGAGTTGCTGAGCTAAAAATGTTTGAAACGGAGATGTGCGAATGGCAAATGCTGCAACAACTGTGAAAACGAGAAGCCACTCCATTGTTAAGCCAAAGAAACTTCCCACATATTTCAGTATTTTTGCCATACGACTTACAAATTTAAGAATCTTTTGACTACAGGTACAACAATCATACTAGGAATTGAAAGCTCTTGCGATGATACAGCTGTAGCTGTTATTAGAGGAAATGTTATACTTTCAAATGTTGTTGCTTCTCAACTCATTCATTCGAGATATGGGGGAGTAATTCCTGAAATTGCCTCTAGAAATCATCAGGAGATGATTTGGTTGACGATGCAAGAAGCTCTTAATCAAGCGAATGTTGGCATGGAGCAATTAAATGCAATTGCCGTCACCAAAGGTCCCGGGCTCTTGGGATCACTTCTTGTTGGAGTATCATTTGCAAAAGGACTAAGCCTTGTTACCAACAAACCGCTTCTCGGAGTTCATCACATGAAGGCACATATTCTCGCTCATTTTATCGCGGATGCAAACCAAATCGCACCGCCCTTTCCTTTTCTTTGTTTGACCGTTTCGGGAG
Source organism: Bacteroidota bacterium (assembly GCA_016866375.1). Lineage (GTDB taxonomy): Bacteria > Bacteroidota > Bacteroidia > Flavobacteriales_D > Crocinitomicaceae > UBA952. The sequence continues at coordinate 2,398 of VGMK01000167.1, read as the reverse complement.
GACATACACAAATTGTTTTGGTAAAGACGCCACTCGAAATGGAAATCCTCGGAAAAACAATTGATGATGCAGCAGGTGAAGCGTTCGATAAAGCAGCAAAAATGCTGGGACTACCTTATCCCGGTGGACCTTTCATCGATAAATACGGCATGTTGGGAAATGAAAATAAATTCGTATTCTCAAAACCAAAGATTAATGATTTAGACTTTAGTTTTAGTGGCTTGAAAACATCAATAAAGTATCAACTTGAAAAATGGGAAAGAGAAGATTCCAATTTTGTAAAGTCGAACCGCAATGATCTTTGCGCGAGCATTCAAAAAACAATAGTAGATATTCTCGTAGATAAGTGCATATTAGCTGTAAAGCAAACAGGGATAAGAGATTTTGCACTTGCTGGAGGTGTCTCAGCGAATAGTAAACTTCGTGCGCAATTCGTGGGAAAAATGGATGAAATAAATGTCAAAACATACATTCCTAAATTTGACTACTGCACCGACAACGGAGCAATGATTGCCATGGCAGGAAAATTCTTGTTTGAACATAAAATTTTTGAAAATCAAGAGTTATGTGCACAAGCCAAACTAAATTTCTGAAAATTGGTTAGACAGCATGTTAATTTTCGTTACATTCGTTATATTCGAAATTAAGTGGATCATGGAAGCTACATTAATTAACAAGGAAGATATCCGGCATCTTACTTTTTTCAACAAAGAAAAAGTAATTCAGCATACAGACATTTTACAACAAATCGAGAGGGCTACAACTTTGGGTAATTCCTTTAAAACAAAAGTTTCTATCTTATTTCAGGACGACCAAAGTATCAAAAAAGTGGAAACAACCACTTGGGCAGTAGGCTCTAAATTTATTTGCCTGAAAGGTGGTATTTGGATTCCAATTTCCCGATTGATTGAAATTAAGTCATAGATGATTAGACTTTTCTTGTTCTTATTTCTTGTTGCATTTTATCACCCTGTTTTTACACAAAATCACGTAAAATGGAACGCTTATTTAAGTGAAAATAAGGAAGAAATAATCTTAACAGGTGCTATTGAAAAAGGTTGGCACCTTTATTCGAACTCAACTCCGGAAAATTCCGGACCTGTCCCCGTTGAAGTTTTGTTAAATAAAAATAAAAAATACAAACAAATTGGCAAAGCCAAAGAAATTTCTGCTTCCAAATTTATTTATGATGCTAACTTTGGAAGTAATGTGGCTATTATCGAAAACGAATATGTCGCTTCGATTCCCATAAAGGTAAAAAATGATTGTATTGTTAGTGGTGAGGTTTATTACATGATCTGTAATGACTCAATGTGTTTCCCTCCGATAACAGTGGAATTTAATTTAACAATTAATAAATGAAGCACTTATTTTCAATTTTATTGATTCTTTCAGTGAATACTTTTCTATTTGCTCAACAGGACAAACCGTGGCAGGAAAATGTAAAATGGTCGTTTAATGTAAAAAAAATTCCGGGATCTCAAACGGAGGCATATATCGTGGGAACCGTCAAATTAGCTGAAGGGTATCATATTTTCTCCGTCAGCCACGACCCAGATAAAGCGGATATGACGGGCAGTCCAACTAAATTCAAATTTAAAAAATCAAATTTTTATAAAGTTATAGGTTCACTTGAAGATGTTGGTAGGGCTCAGATATTTAAAGATGAATACGGAACACAAATGTATTTTGAGAAAAAAGCTTCATTTAAGCAAAAAATTGAAGTGTTAACGGATGAGCCATTTGATTTATCGTTCTCATATGAATTTCAAATATGTAATGCCCGCGGTTGTCAATTTCCACCCCCTCAAGACAAAAAATTGACTTTAAGTGGTTTCAAACCGGAAAAACCAATAAAAGAAGAAGTACTTGAACCACAGGATACAACCACTGAATCTAGATCTTTAAAAGCAAGTAAAAATGCGGAGCAAACCATAAATGTTAAACAGGCCGAACAAGAAAAGGGCTCTAGTCTTATGATTTTTATAGCAGGTTTTCTTGCCGGATTAATTGCTTTATTTACGCCTTGTATGTTTCCGATGATTCCTATGACCGTAACATTTTTTACAAAGCAGTCAAAAACAAGAAGAGAGGGAATTATGAAAGCGCTAATTTATGGTGCGTCAATCGTTATTATTTATGTAACGTTTGGGTTGATCTTTACTGCGGCGACAGGACCAATTGGATTAAATGACTTGTCCACAAACATATGGATGAATTTAATTTTCTTTGCTATATTCATGTTATTTGCTTTTTCATTTTTAGGCGCTTTTGAAATTCAGCTTCCAAACTCATGGGTAAATAAAATGGATAAACAAGCTGATCGAGGCGGGCTCATCGGTATTTTCTTCATGGCTTTTACGCTTGGATTGGTATCTTTTTCTTGCACTGGTCCAAT